>CAYPKQ010000276.1:0-2680 GCA_964411355.1 uncultured Lachnospiraceae bacterium | reverse complement strand
TAGCCGGGTTCTTATACAGAACAGTGGAGCCATAGTAGATATGAGAATTTCCGATGAAGATAATTCTCTTTCCGTCAAGGGGGTTCGCCGAGGAGGTCATATACTCCTCGGGAACGCTCATATCATTGTTATAAACATAAGATGAAGCGATTTTCAGCACTGTCATTTCATCTTCTGTAACGCCCGAAACCGTAAGAGCAAGGCTTGCGGGATCGGTATTAAACATTGTTGAGAATATAGTCATTGCCGCAAGTGTCGATGCGCTTGTAAGAGGATGGTAATTATCATCTTTATAAAGAGACACATCGGAATTTGTGAAAGCATAGGTCATTGCCGCGCCAACATGGCAAACGGGAATATTAAGCTCTTCACCGATATACTGATATGCGGCACGAAGCTTCATTTCCATGTCTGCTGTGTCATTTCCGTATGTGGAAAGGCTCGAGTGGTCTGCATCATATCCCCAGGTTGCATAGAGATAGGTCTTTGCGCCGTTAAGTCTGGCCATTTCCTTAAGGTCACGAACAGCCGCATAGAAGCTTTCGGGATTTGAAATGGGTCTGTGACTCTGCTCCTGAAGAATTACATAGTCAAAGCTGTTATTTGCAAAAGCAGTTACAACCTTTGCTCCGTATGAATCGGAGGAATCGGCAAATTCTGCAAGAGTATGTCCGCCGTTGGTTATTGCGGTAACATTCACTTCCCTGCCTGCAGCATTTGCCACTACGGGGAAAATAGCGGTAGGCATATCGTTATAATATGTGAAGCTGTTACCTATAAAGAGAATGTTTTGTGTTCTATTCTCGTCATAATAATCTGACAAAGCCTTTACCAAGCCTTCAGTATCATTTTCCTCTGTAACTGTGCCGTTTTCATACATGATATTACACATACGCGCAAGGCTTATTTCATCGTAATCGGTTCCATCGCAATCTCTATAGATTATTTCGATCTCACCCTCGGGATTCTTCCAGATCTCGTATGAGCAGAAATAAACATCGCTCATGTAATTTGCCTCGGCAAAATTTACGATAGTTACTGCATATTCAAGCTTTTCTTCGCTTGAAGTAAGATATTTACCGATGATTCCGTCGGCATTATTCCAAACAGGAGCCTTAACTATGCCCTTTCCAACAGTATAATCTGCGGAAAGAACACAATTTTCGCGGTTAGCCGCTGAAGAAACCAATGTACCAAACTCCAGAAGCTCATAATCTGCATATTCCGACTTTGTGAGACTTGCAAAATTAGCCGTAAAGAAGCCTCTGAGGCCATTATAGTCGGTAAGTCTTACGCTGAAGCCGTCCATTGTAACTATTCCATCGAAAGGATAATTAACAACTGTCTTTGTAAAGCCGCAAGCATCAAACTGTGCCGCAGTATTATAGCTTGGAACATCAATTACAAGTCCATCTTGATCCGGGAATGCGGTTGCATTTACACTTGAAAGCTCACCAAGAACATTAACACTCTTAAGGCTTGTACAACCCAAAAAAGCATCCTTATAGATAGTTGTAACATAAGCCGGAATGGTAATTTCGGTAAGTGATGAGCAATTTTTGAACATTCCGGGGCAAATATATGCACATTTCAAAGCAGAACTTGGCATAATTACTTTCGTAATAGCCGTATCGCCCGAGAACATATAAGCATTAGCTGCATTAGACGAAGAATATGCATTATTGCAAAGCAGCTTTGAAAGGTTTACAACACCATCCGCATCACCCTCGGCAGTTCCTCCGTTTGCGTATATAGTGGTAAGCTTGGGGTTATTTGAGAAAGCACCATAGGTATATGCATAAGTGTTCTGCAGTCTTGTTGCACCGCCAAGGTCAATGGTGGTAAGAGAAGCATATCCCGCAAGAGGTGCTTGCTTATGCTGATACTGAATAATTTCGAAACCAACAAGAACTATCTTTGTTAGCGTTTCATCAAGGAGTTCTTCATATTCTGCTCTCCATGTATTATATGCAGGATATGAATTAGAAGAGTTGAGTGTCGTTGATGAGCCCTTTGTAAAGGTCATAACACCGGTTTTTGTATCAAAGGACCATGTGAAGCGAGCTGTACCGTCATCTTTATATTCACCGCCTGTAAGAACAGTTGGATCAGCTTCTTCCTCAGCTATTTCTACTGTATAAACATCGGAAGCTACTGTATATTCAACTGTTGTTGAAGTAAATTCCTTGGTATACTTATATTCGGCAATAAAGGAAACACTTCCCGCCTCTGTACCGTATGTAATTACACCGGTTTCGGGATCAATCGTTGCAAGAGATGCACCGTCAATTATTCTGTAGGTTACGCCTGTAGCCTCGGTAAGAGCGTTGTTATAATCCTTATAGGAAGCAACGAGTGTTTCGCTTGTGCCACCCGTAACCGAATCGCTGAAGCCTTCAACATAAAGAGAATTGGGGAAATATGCATATCCATCGCCGATCATGTGCATTCCGGATTCAACCTTAACCTTAAGACCGGTGCCGCTCCAGCTTTGTACGGGAACGCCGCGGCGGATAAGTGCGCTCATGGAAGCTGCGCCGCCGACATTATTTGTATTTGTAAGGCTGGCGTTTGCATTATAGTTACCGGTTGTATTGATAACATAGATACTGTTCAGATCCGCAGAATAATCCTGCATGAGTATAGGTCTGAAAAGCATGATACCGGGAAGCTCGGGATA
>CAYPKQ010000275.1:0-2699 GCA_964411355.1 uncultured Lachnospiraceae bacterium | reverse complement strand
TCTGTACAACACCGGATGCACCGGTATATTCCATGCCCTGGGAAAAACTGCCGCTCTCATAAATATCGCTTCCGAAACGAACCCTTCCATTATCCGTCTTCAGCCTTACAACGCTTGAAAGAAGGTCATTTCCAAGGTAACCGTATTTAAAATATCCTCGCATGATCTCTGCATCAATATCCGTGATTTTTGATGCGGAAATATCGGCAAAGCCATATTTAAGCTCTAATTTGCCCGAGCTTATTTCGGATGATGAAATATTCAGATTTCCCTCCGCAATATCTATTTCGAAGCCACCGACGCTCATAACATCGTCCATATATACAGAGCCGTATTCAAGATCAATTGCAAAATCCGCTTCAAGCTTTTGATGCTCAATTTTTATATCACCGCTGTATAGCTCTATATCGAGCAATTTAAGTGCCGCTGCGGACGGAAGATATATATTGACTGTTCTCATTTTCGATGCCATTTTTATTGAATTAAAATAGTTTCTGAACCCGTCAAAATTAAGGCTTATAAGATTTCCGAGTGCTGATTTTTCATCAACCGATATAGTTGTTGCTCCAACTGTCATTCCGAAAACGTCAAGCGGATAGTTTATCATCTCAAGCTTTCCGCTGCCGTTTGAAATGAAAACATTAACATCGGCATATGAAAGCTCAAGTGATATCTTTTTTATTTGCGAGGCATCAAATTCGTATTCAAAAACATATTGTCCTGCGCCGTTTTGCGTCTGACTGAACAGTTCATTGTCATTCTTTGCGGACAAAATGACACCGGCAGCGCAAAGAACAACGCCTATAAAGGCAAGGGTCGCAGAAAAGATAAGGAGTTTTTTCATTTTTTTAGTGAATTTCATATACTGCATACCCCCTTAAATCTTCTTATTAGCCTTTTCAGCTTTTTAAAAACAGCAGAAACCCCCTTCGGGTAATTTTTCCAGCCCTTTACTGCATATTTTGTTCCGAACCGGTATATTACAACCGACAAGCTGATCATAATCGCCCCTATCATAAAGGCAAGACCAAGCTCAAAAAGTCCGATATGTACCTGCCCACCGATAAATTTTACGATGGAAAAAATAATTTCTGCCAAAATTGCACATGAGCCACCGAGAATAAGAGCAATGAGCAGCGGTATATAGACAACAATAAATACAGAAAGCAAAACAAAAAGCAATGCGCATAATGCAAATGCCAAAATTCCGAGAGGTATCCAGATAGGAGAAAGAACCACAGTCAATATCCAAAAAAATACAGGGTTTCCCGAGGGGATATATTCTTCCTCCTCGATAACATCATCCGCTGAAGCATAATAATCATCTTCTGCATCACTTATGCAGAATTCCCTTGTTGCGTATTCTTCCTCTTCTACAGCTTTCTCCTCGTCATAGTAATCCTCACCCTCAAACTCAAGCTCTTCGCCAAGCTTTGTGTTATCACTCTCGTTTTTCTCTTCGGGGACGAAAAACTTTATTTCCTCTTCTTCTTCCGCCAAAGTCTCTTCAAGGGGCGGTATCTCCTCGGTCTCGGGCACTCTGTGCGCCTCTATTATCTTAAATATCTCCTCGGCAAAGTCGGAAGGACTTTCATAATCCAGCTCCTTCGCCTCATCACCTATTCCGAGCCTCGTCAGATAAGAATCTATATGCTTCTCCTGCTTTTTAAGCTCAGCGTCTGTTGCGCCAAGCTGTGCAAGATGTGATAAAACAAGTTCTATAAACCGTATTTTCTTCATACAAAGCCGCTCCTTTTAACAAAATTTAAGAAAAATCAAAAAAACTCTTTCACTTATATGAAAAATATGTTATAATATTGACGGATGTCTATGTTTTTTACTTTACCTATACATTATAACAGAAAAAGGAGAAAATTTCAATATGCGACCAAGAAAAAAGAAGCACGGAAACGAAAGAATTCTCGCCTGCTCCCGTTTTCTCATAGAAGATCCCCGTTCACTTCTGGACGATCCGACGGCTCCCTTCGGTAAAAAAAGACCGATCCACCTTGAGATCGGATGCGGAAAGGGCAGCTTTGCAACAGGTCTTTCCTCTGCAAGAAAAGATATAAATCTTATAGCAATGGAAAAAATTTCGGATGTTGCGGTGACAGCCCTTGAAAGAGCTGCCCAAAGCGAAAACGAGCGGGATGACAATCTACGCTTCATCATCGGTGATGCCAAGCTTTTGCCCGAATTTTTCCCGGAACATTCAATCGACACTATATACATAAATTTCTGCGATCCGTGGCCCAAAAAGGGACACGCCAAACGTCGCCTTACCCACAGAGGATTTCTTGAAATTTACAGAAAACTCCTGCGTGACGGCGGTATGCTTATCTTCAAGACCGACAATGCGGGACTTTTCGATTTCAGTATGGAAGAGTTTGCCGAAGCGGGTCTACACATTGTCTGGCACACAAGAGATCTACATTCCGAAACAAATGAAATAGCAAAAAATAATATTGTCACAGAATACGAGCGCAATTTTTCCGCAAAGGGATTTAGCATATGCTCAGCTCACGTAAAATTCAACAGTGCGGAGGAAGAAAAAGATGCTGAATGATATTATCCTGGGTAGCAGAAGCTACAGAAGCTTTGACAGCAGCAAAAAAATATCGAAGGAAGAACTGATGTCCCTTATCGAACTTGCAAGAAAGGTGCCAAGCGCAAGAAATTTGCAACCGCTCAAATATAAA
>CAYPKQ010000274.1:2455-2718 GCA_964411355.1 uncultured Lachnospiraceae bacterium | reverse complement strand
GCCTTCTATTGCGATGCCTGCGGTGAGATGACGGTTTCAAAAACCGATATCGACAAGTGTCCGAAGTGCGGCGCACCCGTCAGACAGGAAAATGATGTTCTTGACACATGGTTCTCCTCCGCTCTCTGGCCCTTCTCCACAATGGGATGGCCCGATAAGACAGAGGAGCTTGCAAAATACTATCCTACGAGCGTTCTTGTAACCGGATATGACATCATATTCTTCTGGGTTGCAAGACTGGTGTTCTCCGGAATGGAACATAT
>CAYPKQ010000274.1:0-2445 GCA_964411355.1 uncultured Lachnospiraceae bacterium | reverse complement strand
GAGCAAAGAACCCTTCTCAACAGTATTTATTCACGGTCTTGTGCGTGATGCTCAGGGCAGAAAGATGTCAAAATCTCTCGGAAACGGAATAGATCCCCTTGAGATAATCGATCAGTACGGTGCGGACGCCCTCCGCTTTGCCCTTGCAACAGGTAACTCCCCCGGAAATGATATGCGTTTCTCGGACGAGAAGATAGAGGCGGCAAGAAACTTTGCAAATAAGCTCTGGAATGCTTCCCGCTTTGTTCGCATGAACCTTACTATTGACAAAATTACACTTCCCGATGAGAAGGATCTTGCCCTTGAGGACAAGTGGATACTCAAAAAGCTGAATGACCTGGTTGAAACAGCAACAAAGGCTCTTGATTCCTATGAAATCGGCGTTGCTCTTTCTGCAATTTACGACTTTATCTGGGATATTTTCTGCGATTGGTATATCGAGCTTTGCAAAATTCGACTTTCCGATAAAGAAAATGGGAACAATTCCGTAGCGCAGAACGTCATATCTTATGTACTCACCGTGGCACTTAAGCTTCTTCATCCCTTTATGCCCTTCATCACAGAGGAGATCTATCAGTCACTTCCTCATGAGGATGAGAGCATTATGATCTCTGCTTATCCCACTTATGAAGCGAAATTTGACTTTGCGGCAGACGCGGAAAAAATGGAAAGACTCATTGCTGCTATCCGTGCTATCCGCGCAAGAAGAAATGAGATGAATATCGTTCCTTCCAGAAAAGCGAAGGTCTATATCGCAACAAAGTACAGCGATTCCTTTAACGAAAACACCGCAGTATTCTTCAGCCGTCTGGCTTCCGCTTCCGAGGTTGAAATTGCGGAAAGCTTTGATTCATCGGTTATATCTGCAGATGATGCAGTTCAGATAGTTACCGATGCCGCAAGCATATTCCTTCCCCTTTCGGATATCATTGACGTTGAAAAGGAAAGAGAAAAGCTCAGCGGAGAGCTTAAAAAGACAGAGGGCGAGATAGCCCGTCTTGAAGGCAAGCTTTCGAATGCAGGATTTGTTGCAAAAGCACCTGCGGCAGTTGTTGAGGGTGAAAAGGAAAAGCTGGCAAAATATAAGGAAAAGCTTGAGGGAATCAAGGCGGCGATAGAAAAGCTGAAGTAATCGAATAAAGTCCACGGAAATTTAAATTTTGGAGGACGGTATTATGTCAAAAAGAAGTAATTTTCTGAAGATCGGTTCGCTTATCATGGCTCTGCTCATTCTCGTGGCATCATTTGCATCCTGCGGTGCATCAAAAGGGCTGATGTATGACGACGCAAAAAGCGAAGCGGAAAACGGAATAGCATCATCCGGCGGATACATGGGATTTGATGAAATGCCCATGGTTGAAGCCGAGGATGCTGTTATGGATTCCTACTACAGCAAGGTCGAAGTCACCGCTGAAACAGATTCATCCGCAGAGCTTAAGGATCCGCTGGCAGGAAGGAAGATCATCAAGACCGTAAATGTTGTTTCCGAGACAAAAGAGCTTGACAGCGCACTTCAAAGAATAGAAAATGAGGTCTCGGTGCTTGGCGGCTACATTCAGTCATCCAATACTTACGGCAAGAGCTATGATAGCTATTCGAATCGCCGCGCTACCTATACTCTTCGTATTCCTGCAGAGATGCTTGATACATTTATGGGTAATATGGGCGGTTATGTGAATATCACAAGCAAGACCGAGAAGGTTGACGATATTACAGACACCTACACCGATATTGAGGCGAGACTAACCACTCTCAAAACCGAGGAAGCACGCCTTATTGAGCTTTTGTCGAAGGCTGAAAAGCTTGAAGACATAATTACTCTTGAGGATCGCATTTCAAATGTTCGCTATGAAATCGAGAGCTATGAGGCAAGAATACGCAATTATAATACTCTTATTGCTTTTTCTACCGTAAATATTGAGCTTGCTGAAGTTATTGACTATACTCCCGAACCGATAAAGAATCCCACCTTTGGCGAAAGGATAAGCGAAGCATTCAGAGAAAGCTGGAAGGATTTTGCTGATGGCTGCAAGGACTTTTCCGTTGGGCTCGTTTATGCCCTGCCAAGCCTTCTCGTGCTTGCGGTAATTACTGTTATAATCGTTCTTATAGTGGTAGGAGTCGTGAAGCGTTCGAGGAAGAAGCAGGCAAATATGAATATTAACATCCCTCCACAGAACAATAACAATATTTGAAAAGTATAAAATTGACAGGCTCGCATAAGCGGGCCTGTCTGCTTTTGAAGTTCACCGCAACATGATACCGACACCATTAATCATATCAACTTACTACGTAGTCATCCCAAGCGAAGCGATGAATCTACGAATGGGTTGAGATGATTTCACTACGGATTATTCACATTATTTGTTTATATTAGAAGAAGTTACTGCTGTCTTGCGCCTCATGCCGGCGGGGCAGTCACTTTGGGGCGTGCCAAAGTGACTG
>CAYPKQ010000273.1:0-2753 GCA_964411355.1 uncultured Lachnospiraceae bacterium | reverse complement strand
CATGATGCAACAGAAAGCGGCTCGGCATTCTTTTCGAGCATTGACTGACAGAGGCTGTTGTATTGCTTCAGATAAATACGCGATGATGCGGTATTTGCAAGCGTTCCCCAACCGTCGCTGTATTCGCCGTCAAGCTCGCCCACAAAAATTCCGAAACGGTCACGGTAGGGAAGAATAGCATTGAAATAATCACGGAAATTCGAGTGGATAAGTGTATCGGGATAACCTTCGGAATTAAGCTTGTTTATGATCTGACCTATGTCGATTTGTGCCGGCTGATGGTCACAGCCGTTGAGAAGCAGCAAATGAGGCGTAACAGAACATTCGGATGTGGAGTCGGCAATTTTTTTAATCGTATCTGCTGCCTTTTTAGTCTCGGCAGGGATCTCATTTGCGTTATTATACCAATGCATAAATACTGCGCCGTTAACCTCCGAGCCGTCGGGGGAACGCCAGATGATCTCGGAGCGAGCCTTGCCGTAATTTCTTTCACCGGTGTCAAGACGGTCACCGTGCCTTTCGGAAACACCACGGCCAAAAGCAACACAGTCAATTCCAAAGCCTCGAAGTATCTGCGGAGCTTGTCCGATATTTCCGAATGCATCGGGAAAATATCCGATATCTGAAACCTTGCCGTATTCACTCGCTACCTGCTTTCCTATCAGCATATTGCGAACATTGGATTCACCGTCTATCAGATATTCGTCCTGAAGGATATACCAAGGACCCGAAATAAGCCTTCCTTCGGCAATATATTTCTCAATTCTGCTCCTCATCTGAGGACGAATTTCAAGATAATCTTCAATTATCACCGCCTGACCGTCAAGATGAAAGCTTTTGAAGGAAGGGTCATTATCAAGCGTGTCCAGCAGACGGTCGAAAAATTCCACAAGCTTGAAACGATGCGCTTCAAAGGGCATATACCATTCTCTGTCCCAATGTGTATGTGAGATAAAATGAAGCGTTTTCTTTTCTTTATCTGTGTTTTTCATAAAAAACTCCTGCATAGTATTGCTATTTGCATTATATCACGGTTTCTATCAAAAGTCAATGTATTTGTATGTCTACTAATCATAGAAAAAAAGGAATTGATAAAATAATCAGAACCACCGCCGGGCAAATTCTGCTCCGGCGGTGGTTTTTATCATACGTCAATTTTTAAATTCTTTTGGTTTTTCGGAAGATCGGGGTAATATTTTCTATATGTTTTTGAAAAATGCGATTGACCGGAGAAGCCGCAGAGGAATGCCGCTTCGGTAACGTTTTTTCCTTTGTTCAGAAGATGTCTTGCTTCCTTCAGTCTGACGGTAATTAAATAATCCTGAACGGTTTGTCCGATCTTTTCTTTAAAAATTCTTGAAAAATATGAACGGTTCATATTAAGCATTTTTGCAATTTCCGAAACCTTTATCGGGTACATATAATTTTCGTCGATATATTCTTTTGCCCTCAAAATGTTGTCATTCGTTATCGGTTCGCTTTTCGGAAAAAGCTCGGTGTACCAACGCATGAGTATTGAGGAAATTAAAACATCCATTCTGCCCTTGTAAGAGGCCGCCGAAACGATCTCGTCAAAAATCTTCCCCGAGGACTTAAAAACGGGAGGCAACGTCAAAAAATCACGGCTGAGATCTCCGTCAAAACCAATATATTTGATTTTCAGATCTTCTTTAACATGAATCGTTGTTGTAACTCCGATAGGGTCAATAAATACATCTCCGGGAAGCACTTCATAAACCTGATTGCCTATTTCAAAAATTGCGCGTCCTTCTTCAACATATCGCGCAGTTACAGAATTCCATGTGCAAGGACCGATCCTTTTTCCGGAAAACTCGATTACGTAGCCAAAAAATACGGGATTCAAATCTTTGAGCTTGGCATTGAGTATAACTTCCTTGATCAGATGTTTTTCATACTTCATGTTTTCTTCCTCTTTACGTATTTTGGTAACATTATAACATGTCCAAGTGACAATTGTCAATGTTTTTAAGGTAAAATACTGATAAAATTTAGTAGAATGTTGTCCGAGTAGCGGATAATCCTATTATTTGATATTTTTTATGGTTTTGAAAGGAGAATACCATGAAAAGTATATTCAAAAAATCCTATTTACCGTAATGCTGCTTTCTGTGATGCTTTCTGTTCTTTGTTTAGGCGCATCAGCTACCTCTGAGGAAAGCTATGGCAGAGATGCAAGGTTGGAAAGCAACCTAACCTACACTTCATACGGCTGTCTTTTTGACAACCGATGAAAAAACTTTTGCAAAAGGTCTTTTAGAAGAACCAGAGCAATAGAAGAACTTCAAAAAATATGTTATCGTATAAGTGTAATTACAAAATAATCAAGTTGCAACTTGAAATCTTATTTTTAGAGAGGTTTCAAGAATGAATATTACACTTACCAAAGAACAGTTAAAAAGCGAAACATATACGGATATTGAAAAATGCTCATTGACAAAAGAACAAGCAAAGGTTATAGCACAATTATTATTCGATTTATTTTTGGAAGGAGGTAACAACGATGAAGAATAATAACGAAATAAAAAGATGCGTGGTTTATGCAAGATATAGTTCTGATAATCAAAGAGAAGTTTCCGCAGAGGAGCAAGTAAGAATCTGTAAAGAGTTCATCGCAAACAATGGATATGTTTGTGTTGGCGAATATGTAGATAAAGAATTGACAGGTACTAACGCTAACCGCAGACAGTTCAGAAAAATGATTGATGAGAGCAAGAAGCACACATTTGATATAG
>CAYPKQ010000272.1:0-2754 GCA_964411355.1 uncultured Lachnospiraceae bacterium | reverse complement strand
GTCATTGCGTTTGTTTCATCATTATATCACACTTTTTTCCTTTTGTCAATGACTTTTTAAATCGTAAATTACGGCATGTTACAGCTTAGTGAATTTCCAAAGTAAATTTCACCAATCTCTGAAAGTGGATTTTCCCTTGAGAAATCAGTGGAATTTACTTTGGGAATTCACTTTTTTGATTTTTATTTCGCAACTTTAGCAGAAAAGATTGACAGAAAATGCTTTTTGTGGTATAATGAACCGATTATTTTTTATACGGAGGTTCAAAATGTTTTTTGAGGAACTTAAGAATTATGATGCGGATGTTGCTGCTGCCTGTGAGCGTGAGCTTGGCAGACAGAGACACAATATTGAGCTGATCGCATCCGAGAATATTGTTTCAAAGGCTGTGCTTCTTGCAGCGGGAGGCGTTCTCACAAATAAATATGCCGAGGGTTATCCCGGAAAGAGATATTACGGCGGTTGTGTTTATGTTGACGAGGTTGAGGAGATCGCAAGAGAGAGAGCAAAGAAGATTTTTGGTGCGGAGCACGCAAATGTTCAGCCCCATTGCGGCGCAAGCGCAAACCTTGCAGTATTCTTTGCGCTTCTTAATCCCGGTGACACAGTTCTCTCTATGAATCTTGCTCACGGCGGACATCTTTCACACGGTTCACCCGTTAATATTTCGGGTAAGTATTTTAATATCGTGCCCTATGGCGTTTCCTCCGAAACACAGACCATAGATTATGATGAGGTTGAGCGTCTTGCCATTGAAAATAAGCCAAAGCTCATTCTTGCCGGTGCTTCCGCTTACCCCAGAGTTATTGATTTCAAGCGTTTCCGTGAGATTGCCGATAAGGTCGGCGCATATTTCATGGTCGATATGGCTCATATCGCAGGCCTTGTTGCCGCCGGCATTCATCCAAGCCCTGTTCCTTATGCGGACGTTGTTACAACAACTACACATAAGACCCTCCGCGGTCCCCGCGGCGGTCTTATCCTTTGCCGTGAGGAATACGCAAAGGCTATTGATAAGGCTATCTTCCCCGGCACCCAGGGTGGTCCTCTTATGCATATTATCGCTGCAAAGGCTGTTGCTTTCGGCGAGGCTCTTTCTGATGATTTCAAGGCTTATCAGGAGCAGATCGCAAAGAATGCAAAGGTTCTCTCCGAGGCGCTTCTCGCAAAGGGTATCAAGCTCGTTTCGGGCGGTACCGATAACCATCTTATGCTTCTTGACCTCAGAGAAACAGGCATCACCGGCAAGGAGCTTGAGCACCGTCTTGACGAGGTTCATATCACGGCAAATAAGAATGCAATTCCCGATGATCCCCAGAGTCCCTTTATTACAAGCGGTCTCCGCATAGGTACTCCCGCAATTACTTCCCGCGGCTTTGGTGAAGCGGAAATGGAGCTTATCGCTTCCTGGATCTACGATGTTATCTATAATTTCGATGCAAAGAAGGATGAGATAACAAAGGAAGTTATCGCTCTTTGCGAAAAATTCCCCATTTACGAGGATTAATTTAACAAAATATCATTGATCATAGTAAAATCCCCTTAGAGTAGATGCTTGAATTTTCCAAGCCTACGCTAAGGGGATTTTTATTTAATTTTGGATATTAAAAATCTACATCCCGGCCTGCGAGTTTTTGCGCAAGAAGGACAACATCCTTTATGTTGACTTTTCCGTCACCATTGCAGTCGGAAAGGTCGGTGTCAAGGGTCACATTCCATCCTGCAAGATGCTGAGCCAAAAGAACCAAGTCCTTAATATCAATTGCACCGTTACCGTCTGCATCTCCGCAGTTCATATTTTTCCAAACCGCATAGAGTATTGAAATGTTTTCGTTAAGAACAGTACCATTTTCGACTTTTTCACCATTGCTTTTTTCTGTAAACCAACCGATAAAAGTATATCCTTTCTTTGAGAGAGATGGAAGATTGTGTATAGAACCATCTAAATCTGTATATGCATCACCTATGGTCTCACCATCTAAAGAATCAACCAAAGCAATTTGGCGAGATTTTGAAAATTCTATTTTTGTGCTCTCTCCCGTACCATAGTCGATATTTAATGAATATGAAGAACTTAATTCGTCAACCACAGCAATCATAGTGTTGTTTACAGGAATATCTATCAGACCGGAGGCAGTTGGGTTTTCGGAAGTAAATACATCCGAAACATATATGTCCATAGTACCGCTTGCCGTACCGACAATTCTGAATGTATATCCCTCAACAAGATCTATATGCTTGCCATATTCGCCATTACTTTCTTCATAAACGTAAAAATCTCCGTATTCAGTATAAAAATTGCCCGGCTCTTCATCTTTAAGTGTATAAACTACATTTCCGGCACTATCAAGAATTTCAATCATGACCGGGCAAGAAATCGTATATGATTTTGTAAAGGTTTTCTTTTTCATATACTTGTTGAGACCAACGACACTGTCATATTTTTTGCCATCAATATAAAATGGAACAGAACAGTCAAAATTGAACTCCTTTGAAAAGAAAGACCGATTTTTATAAATGGATATAATTACATTTCCATTGCAACTTATATCAATAAAATCAGAATCCTCTGAGGCGACTATCCTAATATTGTCGGTGGTATCAAAGCCTCTCAAATACAAACAATCATTACCGTTCGAGTCATAAATAGTATCTTTTCCGTCTCCTTTGTTATATATGTACTCGGTATTTCCCGTTCCGCCGTTAAGTGTATCATCGCCCAAGCCGCCAAAAACAGTTGCATATTTTAAATTT
>CAYPKQ010000271.1:0-2765 GCA_964411355.1 uncultured Lachnospiraceae bacterium | reverse complement strand
GGGATATTCAAAGGAAACATCATTCGACGCTATAAGAGACTACGGAAAAGCCGAGGGAAGCCTTTCGAGAAAGGTCGATAAGATAGATGCACTTCTCAGCATCGGCGCGGAGGAGGATATAAACTATGTCATTTATAAGCACTTGATCGCTTCCGACAGCGAGGCTCCAAAGCTTGACGGCAGACTTGAGGAATTTGAAGCTCACGGTCTTGGATTTAATGATTATCTTGATGTTATATCCACCGACAGTGGATTTTTTCAGGGAGATAAGAAACCGGCTAATTTCTTTTCGCTGATTGATGGCGGCACAAGTGTTGAGGATGCAATAGCCGCCGTTTGCGGAGATGGAATTACCGAGGTTTCCGAGACTCAATCGGAAATAATGACCGCTATAACAAAGGCGGGAATGTCACCTGAAGATGCTCAAAATATAGTCGATAGCTTTGATGATTTGCCGCCGACTAACGGTAGAGTAAAAGCAGGTCAATATCAAAAAGCGGAGTTTGCAACGCAAAAAATCAAAGAGCCGTCGAAACAACTTGATGTAATTAAAGCGGTTATGACTGAAAAGCAATATAAAATCATGAAGCTTGCTTATGAAACATATAACATCGAGCCAAGATTATTTATTGAGATTTATATAGCCGCTGAAAACCTCAGCTATGAAACGACGGGCAAAGCCGATGTGTGCGAAAGTGAACTTGAAACTGTAATCAAAGAACTCGATTTAAATGATGGCAAAAAAGCACAACTTTATCAGTTTATTAGCGAAAATTCCGTTGCTAAAAATCCGTTTAGCTTCGAGCACGCAAACTTCGTTAAGGAAGATATGGACGCACTGTTTGCATGAGCGTCCTGTCGAATAATGTCGAGCGAATTTTGTTGACATTTATCTGAAAAGGTGCTATAATATGACCGTTGGTTTCATGCCCAACACTCTTTTTACAAACCAAGGCGCAGGGATAAATCCCTGCGCCTTGGACTTTTTGTATCATTTTGAAAATACAACATTAGTACAACATTAAAAGGTGTATAAAAGGGTATTTTGAGGCATAAAACGGAACGATCGAAAAAGAAAGAAACCCTTGAAAATACTTGACTTTCAAGCATTTTCAAGGGTTTACAGACTGGCGGGGCATTAGTGACAAAATCCGAACTTTTATTGTTCGGGTTATTTGATTCTGTGGTGGTTAGTGATTCGAGATCTTTTTTCATCTCGGGATAGGTCACCTGTTTAGTTTCTTTAATATTATAATATACGACGAGCTTATCGTCATACAAATACACCGCATTAATGAATGTATCGATTATTCTCTGCCTAAATTCTTCATCTTCAATGTCTCCGTTTACAAATGCAGTCAGCCATTTTTTGTAGTCATTTTTAGAAAAGGTGTTTTTGCTCGTTATTTTTAGATTTGCAAGATCAATCTTCATCTCTTCTATTTGAAAACTCAATTTTTCTATCTTTTCATTTAGCTTTTTTACCAGAAGAGCATTGCTTGCATTTTCAACCATTAAATCAACCGAAGCATTAACTTCACGTTCCGCTTTTTCTATTGAACTCTCAAGCTTTGCAACATTATCGAAAGAAAAGTCTTTTTTATATTGTTCAACAAGTTTTTCGGCGATAAAATCTATCTTTTTTTCATTTAATACATACTTTATGGTGTTTTCAACTATATATCTTTCAAGAAAATCCTTTTTTTCGTTCTTTTTCTTGCAAGTATGGTGTTTTTTTCGTGTTGCACAGGAATAATAATGATAAACGTTTCCGTTGCAACTCTTTCCGCTCTCTCCTACCATATTTGAGCCACACATCCCACAGAAAAGTTTTCCCTGGAGAAGATAACGAACTTTTGCTTTTGCCGCAGCAGGTGCTCTTTTCTTCGCCTCAATTCTTGCTTGAACAGCATAAAAGGTGGCATCGTCTATTATCCTTGGATATATAGGGGGGAGGTCTTCATCATCGAAAGAATATTCTCCGATATATTTTTTGTTCTTCAACAGGTTGTGAAGGCTTCCGACACTGAATTTTGATTTCAAGCGCAGCTTTAAGTTCATCGAATTCAATCTATCCACTATGTCAGTAAGGCGAGTACCTTTGGCGTATTCCGAAAATACATATCTGACCGCCTCGGCTTCGTTTTCATCGATTTCAACTTTTTTATTAACAACTCTATATCCGAACACGACGATTCCGCCGGTATAAGTTCCTCGGCTTCTTGCAACCTTCATACCTCTTTTGACATTCTGCGAGAGGTTAGCAGAATAATATTCCGCCATTCCCTCAAGCATACTTTCAAGAATGATGCCCATTGGGTCCTCAGATATGTTTTCCATAACCGAAACGACCTTGACATCGTTTTTTTTCAGTTTTGCTTTATACATTGCACTGTCATAGCGGTTTCTTGAAAATCTGTCGAGCTTATAAACGAGAACAACATCAAACTGCTTTCGTTCCGAGTCCTTTACCATCTGCTGAAATTGTGGTCGGTGTTCGGCATTTGTTCCCGAGCAGGCTCGGTCGATATAGTTCGCTACAATCTTGATATCGTTCTGTTCGGCATAGCGCATACAGTCCTCTATCTGACCTTCGATGCTTCGCTCCGTTTGATTATAGCTCGAATATCTCGCATATATTACTGCGTTCATATCGCTCCTTGATCATTAAGAACTATTGACAAAAATCGGCAAATATGATATACTCATTACGGAGACCCGAGAGGGAATCCCGGAGAACACCATTACGGTGGCGGTTGCTTCCC
>CAYPKQ010000270.1:0-2780 GCA_964411355.1 uncultured Lachnospiraceae bacterium | reverse complement strand
GGGTAGTTTAATGTTTATCTATAAAACCCTCTCCGTCACGCTAAAGCGTGCCACCTCTCCCAAAGGGCGAGGCTCTCTTTCACTCTCGGCTATTGCTTGTTAAATTGTTTTTAAACAATAATTTGACGATCTGTTAGCCTTCTCCCCTCGGAGAAGGCTAACAAATCGCTAAATTTCTGTTTAAATGATTGCCCAAGCAAAAAAGGCATCGCACGATGCCTTTTGCATATCAAAGTCCGAGAAGCTGTTTTTTCTTTGCTTCAAATTCTGCTTCGCTGATGATTCCGCTGTCAAGCAGCTCTTTGTATTTTTTCAGCTCGTCGGCAACGCTATTATTGCTTTCCTTTGCACTTGAAGCCTCATTTTTCTTTTGCTGTCTTTCAATCAAAAGATTATTCAAAATGTTATATATTTCATCGGCATTTTTCATAAGCAAAAATTTGATCTTTCCCGATGAAGTGGAAACCGACACGCCTTTCCACACCGAAACAGATGCTATAGCAGAAACAGAATCAACAGGAAGGTCAACTCTTTTTCCCCATGCAACTCGCCCAAAAACTCTTTTGTCTGTGACAATCATTTCATAATTGCGTAACAACCAATAGAGCAAAGCGCTAATCAATGAAAAAATAATAAAGGGAGGAGAAGAAAGAATTAAAAACTCCATCAATGTATTATCTTCAAAATCCCACCAATCTATTCCATGGTACCTGAACCTATTCGGACTACCAATGATCGAACTAATTGTATATTCAAACTGAGATGTTGAATCAATAATAAACTGACACGCTTCGCAACGTTGGTTTTTGTAACAATCACCCTCACTTTTTGCAACCTCATCATAAGAATGGTCAAAATACCATTGGTGACTTCTATATGTTTGTTCATAGTAATACTTTTGTTCGATGTAGCTATCATACATTAACGAATTAACATATATCAATATTGTAAGTAATCCAATAAGGGATAAAACAGCTCCGATTATTACAACAATTCCAACTATTCTTTTTACATTATACCGCGTACTTTTTATCAAAACTTGCTCTTCCATAGTTCCTCCAACTCAAATGGTATCAACCATATTTTCAATTTCAGCAACAAATCCATCAAGGTCATAGTTTTCTGCTGTTAACTGCTCAATGCTTTGTCCATCTATTGCATTGTAATAGAGTTCAAATTTTTGTAATTTCTTTTCGGGTATGCGACATCTCAAGGCTTCCACAACTTCATGATATGGGTTCTTCTCTATCAATCCTCTCATACCCTCATATTGTGGATTTACTGTGCGTAGTAGATTTTCAATTTTCAATGCTATTTCCATAACAATCTCCTTTATAGTTAAAAATTAACTTTGCGACAATATTATATACTATTTTTAACTTCATGTCAATAGTTTTAGTTAAAAATGTTATAATTTTATTGAGGTGATTTTATGAAGATAGGTGAAAAGATAAGAAACGCTCGTGAGGATATGGATCTTTTGCAGAGCGACATGGCAAAGCTGATACCGATGAATCAATCGAATTATTCTAAAATTGAGCGTGATATTCAAGAGCCGAGCCTTGAACAGCTCCGCAGAATATGCGAGATACTGAATCTCGACCCGAGATATCTTTTAGGGCTTGGAGATTTGCAGACCATCACCTCGGAGGATATGTCGCTTCTTTCGGATATCAAAGCCTTTATAAAAAAGCATAAATAAATCATCTTGCAAATCCCTCGTCTGTCGCTTGCCTATTGCAAGGCAAGACTTTTTTGCCAATAAAAATCAAGGAGCTGTTTTCAGCTCCTTTTTTTGATTGGGTCATTTTGTTGAACAGTAATTTAGCGGTTCGTTGATAAAACGCAAATCTGTAGGGGACGGCGAACGGTCTTTTCGTGGCGGAGGTATATCAGACTCTTCGTAATAAATATAAGATCAAATGCTTCAACTGCGGTGTTTCGGGCGGCATTGCGCGCAAGGCTGCAGAGTATCTTCATGCAAACTGCCTTGTTCATAATCCAAGTCACGTGGTAATAATGTTTGGCATAAATGACGTTGAAAGATGGCTTTGCTCCGAAAAACATAAGAATTATCCAGATAGAGAGGGGCTGATGCGCCGTGCCATGGAAGCTCATGTGCGGAGTTATGAGAAGATAATAAAGGAAGTTAAGGCTTCGGGTGCAGGGGCAATACTTTGTGTAACCGTGCCTTATGACGAGGTGAGTGACGTTCCCGAGGAAAATCTGCGTTGCCAGTATCTTCTTGACGAGGCGACCGAGTATCTGTGCGGACTTGCGGAAAAATATAATTGCCCAGTTGTGGATTTCAAGAGGGTGATGCAGCCCATGCTCTCGGAGGGGATAATCAATCCCGACCGTGTTCATCCAAGTGAAAGAGGCTATCACATAATGGCGCAAACCTTTCTTTATGACATTGGAGAGATTGAAAAATATGATTTCGAATCTCCATTTGTTTTTGAGGACTGGAATAAGGAAAGATATGATGCGGAGCAGCGTTTACACAAGCTGAATTACGTTGAATTTGCTGATCTTTTCGACATCGGCTGGGCAAAGGATAAAACAAACGAGGAAAAAAAGGCTCTTGCCTGCGAAAAATACGATAAATCCGAAATCAAAACGACCTTTGTTCCCCTAGCGTATCTTGATTATATTGAAAAAATTGATTTTCGAAGCAAGATGCTTGGCGAGGTCGTTAAGAGAACTATTTTTTAATAACAATTAAAGAAGGATGGATGACAGTCTTTCAATCGGACGTGATAGCCCAAGGAGGTGATCGT
>CAYPKQ010000269.1:0-2789 GCA_964411355.1 uncultured Lachnospiraceae bacterium | reverse complement strand
CGCTTGTCGCCTCCGCAGAGGCGAAACACCCCACACCTCGATAAATTACTGTTTATATCAGTTTAAATCCGAAATCGGTGAGAGCTTTCTTTATCTGCTCGATATGTTCAAAGTTTCTGGTTTCGAGGATTATGCGCAGGTAGCAGCCGTTGACATCAGAGCCTTCATTTGCTCTTTCGTGGTGAACAGACGTAACGTTTCCGCCAAGATCAGCGATGATCCTTGAAACATTTTTAAGCTGTCCGGGTTTATCCACAAGCTCTATCATAAGCTGTGCGCTTCTGCCGGACATAAGTAGACCTCTCTTGATAACTCTTGAAAGGATGGTAACGTCGATATTACCGCCCGAAAGCAGACAAACAGCCTTTTTGCCGGCAATATCAACCTTTCCGAACATTGCCGCAGCAACCGCAACTGCGCCTGCTCCCTCGGTTACAAGCTTGTGTTTTTCCATAAGTGCAAGTATTGCCGCAGAAATCTCGTCATCGGTAACGGTAACTATCTCGTCAACATATTTTTGGCAAAGCTCGTACGTAAGGTCACCGGGGCATTTGACGGCAATACCGTCTGCAATGGTGGAAACGCTTTCCAGCGTCTCTATTTTTCCGTCCTTAACCGATTTTGCCATTGAGGGAGCACCTGCCGCCTGAACTCCATAGACCTTTATATTTGGATTGAGCATCTTCATGGTATAAGCAACGCCCGAAATAAGTCCGCCGCCGCCGATGGGGACGATAACGGCATCAAGCTCGGGGATCTGCTCCGCAATTTCAAGCGCGATGGTTCCCTGACCCGCAATAACATCCTCGTCATTGAATGGATGGATAAAGGTATATCCCTTCTCGTCACGAAGCTGAAGCGCTTTTTTATATGCATCGTCATAAACGCCTTCAACAAGGCAGACCTCGGCACCATAGCTCTTGGTCGCCTCCACCTTTGAGATGGGAGCTCCGTCGGGCAGGCAGATAACAGCCTTTATGCCGTTTTTCTGAGCCGCAAGAGCAACGCCCTGGGCGTGATTTCCCGCAGAGCAGGCAATAACGCCTCTTGCCTTTTCCTCATCTGTGAGCTTTGACATTTTATAATATGCGCCTCTCACCTTAAATGAACCTGTTATCTGAAGATTCTCGGTTTTAAGATAAAGCTCCGTACCCGGACAAAGCTTCGGGGCATAGATAACGTCGGTCTTTCTGACCACATTTTTGAGGGTATAACCCGCTTTATAAACATTATCAAGTGTCATCATATGACAAACTCCTTATAATAAGCTTTCGATAAACTGTTCTGCGCATCTTGCGCTTCTGTAGCCGCGTCTGAGGGCAAATTCCTCTGCTCTTATGGAGAGCTCATCGGTAATTTCAATGCCGTTTCTCTCCGCCAGCTCGTGAATGATCTCAAGATAGAGCTTCTTTTCGGGCTTTGCAAAGAGCACGGTAAGACCAAAACGTGCAGAAAGGGAAAGATTTTCCTGAACTGTATCGTTTCTATGCACATCGTCGCCCGTTCTGTCGGAGAATGTCTCCTTAACGATATGGCGGCGGTTGCTTGTGGCATAGATAACAGCATTTTTCGCCTTAGCCGAAGCCGAGCCCTCAAGGGTAGCCTTCAGCATACTGATATCCTCGTCTCCGCTAAAGGAGAGGTCATCTATAAAGATGATGAATTTAAGCGGATTTCCGCTGATCTCGCCCATAATTTTCGGAAGAAGCAGAAGCTGATTTTTTCTGACCTCAACAAGACGAAGTCCCTCATCAAAGAAGTGATTTGCAACTGCCTTGACGGTTGAGGATTTACCCGTTCCCGCATCGCCGTAAAGAAGTATGTTTGCACCCGGCTTGCCCGAAAGAAACGCCTCGGTGTTTGAGAGCACCTTTTGTCTCTCTTCCTTATAGCCGATAAATTTATCAAGGGTTATGCGGTCTGCGCTTGCAATGGGCAGTATATCACCCTCGTCCGAGACATAAAACATACCGTTTGAAGCGAAAATTCCGTAGCCATATTTGCTTATGCTGCCAAGGCGGCTCTCATATTCATTCTTGATATCAATGCTGCCTGTCTCAAAGGGGGGAATAAACAGCTCTTTTCCCGAATCCTCGGCAAAATCCTCGGGGGTAAGGGAAGCAAATTCCGCAAGCACGTCAAGCTCGTGCTCAAATGCGGTGTGCATTGAACGGGATATCTTTTCCATGTTGCCCGTGGCGCGGACATATACGTTCTCATCCTCAAAAACCAAGGTTTTTACGCACAGAGGAAGTGATGCGCCGCCACGATAAATTTCTGCGACAAATTCCGAATATTTTTTTATTTTTTCATCCTCTTCCTTTGCCTTCGCATACTCCATAAAGCTCTCAAAGAGCGGTTTTTTCAGCATTTTGCGAAAGACCGCAAAGGAGCAAAGTCCAAGGTAGATCTTTTCTGTTTTTTTCATGCTCAAATTAAATTCTTTCGATTATTTTGTCGGTCATTTCGGTAGTTGAAAGGGCGGGTGCGCCATGAGCGATATCGGCAGTTCTGAAGCCCTCTTCAAGCACGCTGTTCACCGCATTCACTATGCAATCGTGCTCCTCTGAAAGGCCGAAGGAATAGAGAAGCATCATAGCAGCGGAAAGGATGGTGGCAATTGGGTTTGCAAGTCCCTTGCCGGCAATGTCGGGGGCAGAGCCGTGAATAGGCTCGTAAAGACCTCTCTTGGTTTCACCGAGAGAGGCACTGGGGAGCATACCGATAGAGCCTGTGATCTGGGAAGCCTCATCGGACAGGATATCACCGAACATATTTGACGTTACGAT
>CAYPKQ010000268.1:0-2833 GCA_964411355.1 uncultured Lachnospiraceae bacterium | reverse complement strand
AGCAGTACAGATTTTTCATCGGTGGCTTTAAGCATATCGCAAAGCTCGCTGAGACGGTCTGCAATGAGTATTTTTTTGCCAAGACCTATCATAAAACGGCGGATTCCCTCTGCAGCTTTATCAATGGTGTGTTCTCTTTGTCTCAGCTCTGCGGCAACGTCAACATATCTGACGATAGGTCCTGCTATAAGCTGAGGAAACATCG
The DNA here is from genome assembly GCA_964411355.1 of uncultured Lachnospiraceae bacterium. Classification (GTDB taxonomy): domain Bacteria; phylum Bacillota; class Clostridia; order Oscillospirales; family CAG-272; genus SIG710. Next base: position 2,628 of record CAYPKQ010000268.1, on the reverse strand, counting down.
AAACATATGCCGCAAGGTCGATTAAATTTTTCTGTGCGGGAACTCCTCTGTAAACATCTATAACATAGCTGATGGTCTGGAAGGTGTAGAAGCTGATTCCCACGGGAAGGGTGATTTTCAGAAAACCGATATTGCTGCCGAAAATGCTGTTTATATTTTCAATGAAAAAGTTTGTATATTTAAAATAAAGCATAAAGGCAAGAATAGCACCTGCACCTATCCATGTAAGTGCAAGGCTGATTTGCTTTTTTTCTCTGAATTTTTCAATAAGAATGCCGAAAAAATAGCCAATGAGAATGGCTGTAACCATGAGAAGTGCATATTTAACTCCTCCCCAAGCATAGAAAAGAAGGCTGAAAAAGAGAAGAACGGCATTTTTCAGCTTGAAAGGAACCGCAAAATAGATTATAAGAAATGCAGCAAGAAAATAAAAGAGATATGTTATACTTGAAAAGAGCACTTTTATACTTTACCTCCGAAAACTTTGTGTTTTGAATTTTATAGTAACCACTATGTGGGATGTTTAAACAGATTAATGGAATTTTTGAATAGACAAACAGTAATTCTGCGGGACGTGAGGATGTTCGTAAGCCTTCTCTTGCAGAGAAGGTGGCTTGACTGCGGAGCAGGCAAGTCGGATGAGGCTTTTTATTGTTACATTGAAATTACTAGCCTCATCCGTCTCGTCGGTGCGCAATGCTCCCTCCTCGACACCTTCTCCGAGGGGAGAAGGCTCTTTTTCGTCCTCGGCAACTCACCGCCAAATTCCTGTTTACAACCGCCATATTATGAAAAATTGGCGGATACGGCATTGCCGCATCCGCCGTAAATGTACACGAGTGTGGTAAGTAATTTAATTCTTAATTAAAGGTCGCCGCCCTCTGCGGGAGCATCAGCGTTATTGGTGAAGGGGCACATAAGGAAGAATACTGTGTTGCCAACATTCTCAACGATGGTCTCATCAGCAGTTACGCATATCTGCCATCTGGGGTTAGCGTTTGCTGTAAGCTCTGCCTTGAAAGCGTCAACATCTGCGCCGTCCTCAAGAGTGAAAACGTAGCCAACAAATGCGATAGAGCCCATCATAGGACCAAAGTTTACACATTCCTTCCAGCCTGTGGGAGCTGTATCGAAGCCGGGAAGCCATTCAGCACCTGCTTCCATGGGCATTGCGCCACCCATGAAGAGAATACTCTCGTGTGTAATAACTGCATTCGCAAGTTCCTCGGCAGTTGCTGCGGGATTTGCTGCGATAGCGTCGTTAAACACGCCGAGAAGGGTCTGTCCCCATGTCTCGCCTGCTGCCTCGCCGCCCTCTTCGGACTCGGTATCAACTGTAGCCTCTGTGTCTGTGCCCTCCGCTGTATCAACAGAAGTATCGGGTGTTGTGTCTGTATCCTTTGCATCGTTTGTGCTGCCACAAGCTACAACTGCGAAGAGCATTACGGAAACAAGGATAAGTGCAAGAAACTTTTTCATAATAGTTCTCCTTAAAAATTGTTTTTTCTTGATTTTAGGGGTTCATATCATTGCCCCCTTACCCAAAGACGCAGAGGAAAAAGAAATGTTCCCGAAAAATCAAAAAAATTTTTTATTAACAAAAACATAAGCCGCCAAACAAAGATGACGGCTTATATTTATTGTTTACAATGGAGCTACTAATCAGATTCGAACTGATGACCTCGTCATTACCAATGACGTGCGCTACCTGCTGCGCCATAGTAGCAAAATTGCTCAACGTGTGATATTCTATCATAAAAAAGCACATTTGTCAATAGCTTTTTGAAAAAAAGTTGTTTTGCGCATGTTTTTCCACGCTTTTGAGCTTTAATGGAAGGGAAAATTTGAATTTGGCAAGAAAATTCAAAGCAGATTGAATTATTCATAATTTTGTGGTATGATAGACTGAAGATGTTAAGCGGGGAGTTAATAAAATGTTTAGAGAATTGGTTAGGAAAAACAAAAAAATATCTATAGAAGAATGTGTCAATATTCTTAAAACAGAAAAGAGAGGCGTCCTTTCGGTCAACGGTGATGACGGGTATCCATATGGAATGCCAATGAATCACTGGTACAATGAAGAAGATGGCAAGATATATTTTCATTGTGGAAACATCGGGCATAGATTGGATGCATTGAAAAAGGACAGCAAGGTTTCTTTTTGCACTTATGATGCGGGATATCGTAATGACGGTGAATGGGCACTTAATGTAAAAAGCACCATTGTGTTTGGAAAGATAGAGATTGTAGATGAGTTGGACAGAATTATTGATATTACGACGAAGCTTAGTTATAAATTCATTCAAGATGATGAGTATATCAAGGCTGAGATCAAGAATCATGCCCATAGGACACTATTGCTGGTATTGACACCGGAGCATATTTGTGGAAAATTAGTGCAAGAGTCGTAACCGGAAAGATAATTTCAATTGTAGAACGAAAATCTCGCCATTAGGTGCTGCTGATTACGTTTTTATTGTATCATAAGATTATGAACGTTTCAAGACTAATTGATTATTCACATTTTTCTGCTATAATTAAATAAAAGATATTTATAAACAGTTCGATAAACATGAATTTGACGGGGTGAGAATATGGCGATGTGGAATCCCTGGAGAGGATGCAAAA
>CAYPKQ010000267.1:0-2844 GCA_964411355.1 uncultured Lachnospiraceae bacterium | reverse complement strand
TGCCAAAGTGACTGCCCCGCCGGCATGAGGCGCTAAACAGTAAGTAACTTCTTCTAAAATAAACACCTAATGTGCATAACCCGTGGCGAGATCATCTTAAACCGCTCATAGATCCTTCGCTCCGCTATGTTCAGGATAACGGATAGAGGTCAAAAAAGGCTGATTCGCAAAACACGAATCAGCCCATTCATCAATAATACTTGCTACGCTTTTTCTTAATAACAAACGACCATATTCCACATATGACAAGTGCCGAAATTATGAGAATACAGCTAATATACACCCATGCGCCAAGCGAGCTGTCTATCTTCAGCTCCTCCCAAAGCTCATTTACAAGTGCGAGCGTTTCCGAGGGAAGATTTTTATAGCAATACCTGTCATAATCAGCTTTAAGATCAAACCCTTCGGGGTAAAGTATCTCTAACCAATCCTCACCCATATATTCAATATATTCCTCACTGCCCGTAACAAGAGTATTGGGGCAAGCATAGCAAATATATTCCGCATTTGCAATGGCAATATCCTCGGAAAGCATAAAGTTGATATATTCTTCCGCAAGAGCCTTGTTCTTTGAACCCTTGGGAATACACATAGCGTCAACAAATATGTTCGTACCCTCACTCGGATAGTAGAAAGCAAGCTCTTCATTGTTTTCCGACATCGTAAGATAATCGCCAGCATAATATGAAGCAATTGCCGCCTCGCCCGACTCCATCTTGTTAAAGATCTCATCCATTACATAGCTCTGAACAAGACTCTTCTGCTTTGCAAGTTCCCCAAGCGCAGCTCTCCAATCACCTTCATCGGTTGTGTTTACGTTGATTCCGAGACGATACATAGCCGTTCCGAAAGCGTCTCTTGAGTTATTATACTGAAGAATATCACCCTTGTATTTCTCATTCCACATAAGATCCCATGTACCAACATCCTCTTCCGAAACACGGGCGGTGTTATAAATAATACCAACCATGCCATAGGTATAAGGCACGGTATATTCATTTTCGGGATCATAATATGGATTCAGAAAATCCTCGGCAATATATTCAAAATTCGGAATATTATCATAATTCAGCTTTTCAAGCATTCCCTCATCAAGCAAACGCTTTATCATATAATCCGAGGGGATAATGACATCATATCCGGTTGCTCCGCTCTTAAGCTTCGCATACATATCTTCGTTTGAGGCATAGGTGGTATAATTCACCCTAATTCCCGTTGTTGCGGTAAACTCGGCATTTACATCAAGGGAGTCCTCCGAGCCATCGGAAATATATTCGCCCCAGTTATAAACATTAATCGTGCCTCTGTATTCTATAGGCTCTTCCTCACTCTCCTCACTGCCACAGGAAGCCATGGACAGAACGGGCAGAAGAGAAAGAAGGCACGCAAAGAGAATCAAAAAAATTCTTTTCAAGATCCGCTCCTTAAAAACTTATTTCTTTTTAGGTTTCTTCTCCGCCTTTGCGCTTATGACATTCGAGAGAATGAGCAAAAGCAGAACGGCGATGAAAATCAGTGTTGAAAGCGCATACATATCCGGTGTAACACGCTTTTTAGTCATGGAATAGATCCTTATCGGCAAGGTCTCAAATCCGCTTCCGATAGTAAAATAGCTTATTACGAAATCGTCAAGGGAAAGAGTAAATGCCATGATAAGTCCCGAAAGCACACCGGGCATTATTGCCGGAAGTTCAACCTTGAAAAACGCCTTCATTGGAGTACAGCCAAGGTCCATTGCAGCCTCGGGGAGCTGACTGTCAAGCTGTCTTATCTTCGGAAGCACCGAAAGAATGACATAAGGAAGATTAAAGGTTATGTGCGCTATAAGCAGAGTTGCAAAGCTCAGATTGTTATCCAGCTTTAAAAGTCCGCCGACGAAAACGAAAAGAAGCATCATCGAGATACCGGTGACGATATCGGGATTCATCATAGGTATGTTGGTTGCGCTGATAAGCGCACCTTTTACATACTGATTTTTCATTCTGTCGATGCCTACCGCTGCCGCAGTTCCGATAACGGTTGCGATAACTGAGGAGGTTACAGCAAGAATGAGCGTATTTTTGAGAGCCGCAAGTGTTGCGCTGTCTCTCCAAAGCTCCTCATACCAGCGAAGAGAAAATCCCGAAAAAACACCTGTGGAATTTGATGCATTGAATGAAAACAGCACCAAAATACCGATGGGAGCATAGAGGAAAACGAAGATGAGAGTTGTATAAAGCTTTGACATTGTTTTCATACCACCATACCTCCGTCATCATCCGAAAATTTATTCATAACCGCCATGGAAATGATGATAAGAATCATAAGGATAAGAGATATAGCCGCACCGAGATTATAATTATAAGCCGTTTGGAACTGTCTCTCAATAGTATCTCCGATAAGGTCAAAGTTTCCTCCTCCCAGCTTCTGGGAAATATAGAATGTACTGATTGAGGGAACAAAAACCATCGTAATTCCCGAAACAACGCCCGAAATACTGAGAGGGAAAATAACCTTCGTCATAACTCCGAAGCTGTTACAGCCAAGATCATGAGCGGCCTCAACAAGTCGTCGGTCGATCTTCACCATAACGGTATAGATCGGTAAAATCATATATGGCAGGAAATTATATACCATACCGAGAACTACCGCACCGCTGGTATTTATCATATGAACAGGCTCAAGACCTATTTTTATAAGAAGCTGATTGATAAAGCCCGTATCTTCAAGTATCGACATCCATGAATAGGTACGGATAAGAAAATTCATCCACATGGGAAGCATAACGAGCATAATTATTATCTTCTGCGCCGAGGGTCTTGCTCTCGAAATTGCATATGCCATAGGATATGCAATGATAAGGCA
>CAYPKQ010000266.1:0-2868 GCA_964411355.1 uncultured Lachnospiraceae bacterium | reverse complement strand
ACATAAGGCTCGCAAAGTGGATTTTTCTCGTTGGAAATGTAAGTAAGAATACTTTGGAATTTTTGTAGCAACTTCTCATCGGCATTCTCAAAGAAGCGGGCAACCTGACTTTCATTTTTATAGATATAAATATTTCTCATTGATTTCTCCGAATTTTTATATTCTACAATATCATATCACTCCGGCTGTATAACACATTTTTACTTGTCTTCCATATCGTCATTTAACATCGGTTGGCGCACTTTTTATTTTATATAAAAAAAAGGAGAAGGTATGATTATTGATGTTACGGGAACCATTCTTACTCCCGGAAATCACGGAAAAGACTGCCTCGGCAACGGCGAGCATTTCGATGAGGACGGCGACCCATATGATCTTTGCTGCGACGAATGCGATTATATGATGTGCTGTTACTGCGATAATTGGGAAAAAAATGCAAGAAATGCCAAAAGACAGAATGTCCGAGAAACAGTAAAAGCCAAGATTGAAACGAGCCGAATTTCCATGCGGAAATTCGGCTCATCACTTTAAATATTAAGCATCTTGGGCTTCTTTACCATGCCCTTATAGTTATAGATAAGTCTGTATTCACTTGAATTGCCGTTTGCGCTATCGAGGTGCAGGGTCATTTCGGTAGCATTCGGAGCATCGGGAAGAGTGAAGTTCACCGCAATACCCAGCTTATTTGTGCCCGCCTTAACTTCACCCGTTTTCCACTGGGCAAGCTCGAATTTTTCGCCGCCAAGCTCAATGTAAGCCGTAACTGTGTCGCTTGTATTCTCGGGAGAATCGTTGAGATACCAAAGCTCTGCCGTGAAGTTCTCACCGTTCTTCCAATTTATCTTGGGTAGTCTTGCGCTGGCAAGTTTGGGTCTGAGAGACTCCTTAACAGCATAAAATGCAGGCTTTGCAACTGCAGGATAAGCAACAAGAGAGTTATTTGCGGCGCATATCCAAGGCTCATCGAAGCACCAGTTTATCGCCATTGAACAATATGGCCACTGACGGCGCGCTTCCTCATAGATCGCCTTATATCCCTCGCACTGGAGCTGCTGAGAGTGGTCGATAAGCTCCTCTATGCTCTCGCTTTCTCCGAAATATTTGCGGAGAATATCAAGGCAGAGCCATCTTTCCTCGCCCCAAGCGCCAAATCCGTGATGAGCCACCCATGATTTTGTCCTTTCAACGGGGAAAAGCTCATCCTCGGGAATTATCTTTTTAAGTCTTTCAAGAGTTGTGATACCCGAAACACCAAATTCCGTATATGCGGTTCCGTGTCCCGTGCGGAACATTTCATAAACGGTCTTTCCTTCTGCCTCAAAAACATAGCAGCCGTGCTTCATTCCGTGAAGCGGAGATGTCATGATATAAGGACGCTTGAAATCAAGCTCATAGCAGAGCTTATTGAGCAGACGAAGAGCATGGGAATGATCATCCATACCCGACCAGTTGTTGAAAAGCTCATTTCCGCCGCACCAGAATGCAATGCAAGCATGGCGGCGAAGATCCTTTATAACCGCTGTTGCCTCTTGCTCCAACACCTTCAAATATTCGGGAGTTCCCTCATAGTTGTTACAAGCAAGGCAGAATTCCTGGAAGAGCATGATTCCGTATTCATCGCAGATCTCATAAAATTCGGTCTTTTTAAGTCCCGAACCGCCCCAGAGACGGAGAATGTTCATATTACCTTCTTTTGCAAGATCGAGAAGCTCACGGTATCTCTCTCCCGTAATTCTTCCGAAGAAAAGCTCGGGATTTACCCAGTTTGAGCCCTTTGAAAAGATCCTTCTTCCGTTAAGCTCAACCGTTATCGGAACAGTATATCTCGATTTCGGGAATGTGGCAGGCTCGGCATCTGCACCGCCATTATGGACAAGCTTCAAAGTTCTGAAGCCGATCTTTCCGCTCTTTTCATCGTCTGCGCTCTTTGCCTTCCATGTGTAAAGATAGGGGGTTCCCTGTCCGTTACACCACCAAAGATTGACATTTTCGAGCGTGAACGAAGCATCCTTACCCTCATAAACAACATTTCCTTCCATATCGGTAAGGGTATATGTAACCTCACCGTCACAGACAGTCTCAAAACGGACAGAAGCACTTGTTCTTTCTGCATTGAGATCATAAAAAGGCTCGCATGAGCTGATATAGCTCTGACCTCTTATCTCAATATAAGCAGGCTTCCAGATACCCGAGATCATAAGTCTGGGATTCCAGTCCCAGCCATAGGGAGAATCAGGCTTGAAGCTCTGACTTGCAGCAGTTCTGAATGTATCAACGCTTGCAACAGCACCCGGTCTCTTGGGATGGGGGTGGATGCGAACCTCAAGCATTTTGCCTTTTTTATCGGTAACGTCTATCTCGGTTTTCGTGTACATTCCCTCGTGAGAGTATACTGTTTCACCGTCTATAATAATATCAAAAATATAATCAATTCCCTCCGCAACAAAAACAGCCTTTTCGCCGTTTTTAGCATCAAAATCGAGCTTTGTGCGGTAGAACCAATAATCATCCTCAATATCGAGGAATTTTTCAACATTTGTAGCGAACATAATTTCATCAAGATCGCCCCATCCCATCATTTTTGCATAATCATACTGAATATTTCCGGGAATCTCACATGGGAAAAAGCTTCCCTGCTCTTTTCCGTCATGGCTTATGCAGCCTTCCCAATTTAGATAATACTTCATAATAACAAACCTTCCCTTTCGGTAAATATTAATAACATTATACTTTCATAGGAAGTTTTTGTCAATCTACAAAATGTAAACTGTCTTGTTTTTTTATATTTTTACATGGAAATGCTGATTTTGGTCTTAAACAGTAATTTATCGAACTGTAGGATACCGATTAAAAAAATGAGCTGATCTG
>CAYPKQ010000265.1:0-2916 GCA_964411355.1 uncultured Lachnospiraceae bacterium | reverse complement strand
AATCGCAGAGCAGGGTGAGCCGCAGAAAATATTTACCGATCCGCAAAACCCAAGAACAAAACAGTTTTTACAAAGTGTTTTATAATGGAGCTTGATATGAATGATAACGTAATTATAATTGGTGCAGGTCCTGCGGGAATTTTTACAGCCCTTGAAATGCTGAAAAAGGGCAGTGAAAAAAAGATCACTATTATCGAAAAGGGCGTTGCCATCGAAAAGCGCAGATGTCCTAAGCACAAGACAAAACAATGCGTAAATTGCAAGCCCCATTGCCATATAACCACGGGCTTTTCGGGTGCGGGAGCTTTTTCGGACGGTAAGCTTTCACTCAGTTATGAGGTTGGTGGAGATCTTCCGAATCTTATCGGTGAGGATCTTGCCCAGGAGACCATCGATTATACCGACGGTATCTATCTCGAATTCGGAGCTGATACCCATGTCGAAGGGCTTGAGAATACCGATGAGGTAAAAGAAATCAGAAAAAACGCCATCAAAGCAGGTCTCAAGCTCGTTGACTGCCCCATAAGACACCTGGGAACAGAGAAAGCGCAGGATATTTACTATTCGATCGAAAAATATCTGATGGAGAACGGCGTTGAAATAATTTTTGATTGCGAATGTGTAGATATTATCCTTGAAAATGATATTTGCCGCGGAGTAACCCTATCTCAAAAAGGAAAGACCTTTGAGATGCTTGCGGAGCACGTTGTAGTTGCAACGGGCAGAAGGGGTGCAGACTGGCTTGAAAAGCTTTGCGCAGAGCACAATATTGCTCATGCTCCGGGTACTGTTGACATCGGTGTTAGAGTTGAGGTCAGAAACGAGATCATGGAGAAGGTCAATAAGGTTCTTTATGAGGCGAAGCTCGTTGGATATCCTCACCCGTTCAAAAACAAGGTTAGAACCTTCTGTCAAAACCCCGGCGGATTTGTAAGCCAGGAGAATTATGATAACGATCTTGCGGTTGTCAACGGTCATTCTTATAAAGAGCTTAAATCAAATAATACTAATTTCGCAATTCTTTGTTCTCATAATTTCAGCACCCCCTTCAATCAGCCCATAGAATATGCGCAAAAAGTTGGAGAGCTTACAAATATGCTCGGTGCGGGTCATATCCTCGTTCAGCGATTCGGAGATATTCTTGACGGAAAGAGAACATGGTCAAAGGAGCTTTCTCAGTCCAATCTACGTCCTTCACTCCCCGATGCCGTTGCGGGAGATATAACCGCCGCAATGCCATACAGAGCTATGACCAATATTATAAATTTCATCCAAGCAATGGATACGGTCGTTCCGGGCGTTGCAGCAACCGAAACCTTGCTTTATTCTCCCGAGCTGAAATTTTACAGTAACAGAGTCAAGATGGATGAGGATTTCAACACAAATATTAAAGGACTTCACTGCCTCGGAGACTCCAGCGGGTGGACAAGAGGTCTTATGATGGCATCCGTTATGGGCGTCCTCATGGGAAGAAAGCTTATTTAAATGACTGATACTAATAAAAAAATCATTGATGCAATAATCCAAAAGGCAAATTTGTTCTGCCCAAATTCGCTCGACCTCATCGGAATATATGGATCTGCCGCAACAGGAGATACACATAAAAGATCCGATCTTGATCTTCTGATTTTGATAAACGACAAAAAGGGAAGAGTCCTATCAGATGTCTTTGTTTTGGAGGACCTGCAAATCGGATATGATATTTATATCACAACATGGGAAATGCTTTTGGGAGATGCGCAATGTAATTCTGCGCATCTTGCCAAGCTCCTCGACTCGAAAATCGTGTATTTCAAAGATGACAGCATCCTTGATAGACTTGAAGATATCAAAGATGAAGCTAAAAAAAATCTTTCTTCGCAGGAGAGAAAATACAAGGCTTTTACTTGTATTCAAAAAGCAAAAATTACGCTTTCTGACTGTTATCTTGCCGATGAAATGGGGCAGCTTCGCATGAACTTGGGGCTTACACTTGATTATATTTTTGACGCTTTAATGCTTTTCAGTGGTAAAGGTCGGTAAAAACCGACCTTTTATGTATTCATATTTTTGATTTTATCTGCAAAACGGCTGATGGCTTCGGTAAAAATAGTCGGCATCACAAATTCATCGTTTTCTTCATTTGATTTTAAGATCATCTTTACGATCAATTTATCAATACCGCGTTGTTTGTCAAGCTTTAGCTCACCGCCAAAGGAATCATAAGCAAAAGAGTTTTCGATAAGCAATTTGGGAAAAGCTTTCAGAAAATATTTTTCACTCTCGTTATCAAAGCCGCAGCAAATAAAATATGCTGTCTTTTTGCCCCTAAAACTATCTTTGTTTTTTTCGAGGAATGCATACATTCTTTTGTCAAGCCGCCCCATTCTTATGCTTGCACCGAAAATGAGAAGATCATAGCCTTCAAAATTCGGCGTTTCATCCGCAATATTTATTATATCAACTTCACATCTCGGAAGGTCTTTTGCAAGAAGTGCAGCGCAAGTGGCTGTAGTACCGGTTTTTGTAGCGTATGCAATAAGTATCTTCAAAAAGCATCACCCCTCACATATTATAGCATAAAAGCACTGTATTTTCAAGATTTTTTGCTTTTTTTCTTGACTTATAGCCATATTCGGAGTATAATGTATTATCATACTAAAGTAAAGGGTCATAATGATGAGAATTGTAGTTAAGGTTGGTACATCAACACTTGCCCATCACACCGGGCATTTAAATATCAGACGGGTTGAAGGGCTCTGCAGAGTTTTGAGCGACCTGAAAAACAGCGGTCATGAAATAATCCTTGTATCATCGGGAGCTATCGGAATGGGTGTTGGAAAGCTTTCACTTAAAGACCGCCCCCGGGATATCCCAACAAAGCAGGCAGCGGCAGCTGTAGGGCAGTGCGAGCTTATGTACACATACGATAAGCTT
>CAYPKQ010000264.1:0-2922 GCA_964411355.1 uncultured Lachnospiraceae bacterium | reverse complement strand
AGTAAAAGCGGAATGGAAGGACGATCATACACTATTTATAAAGGGATCACAAAGATATAAGGAATGTGAGGCAACTGTTGAAGGCGATTATTCAAACGCGGCTTTTCTCGATGCCTTGAATATGCTCGGCGGAGATGTGAAAACAGAGGGGCTTTTTGATAACAGCATACAGGGAGACAGCGTTTATCCGAGGTATTTCGAAATGATTGCGAAAGGCTCCCCATCCATTCATATAGGAGATTGTCCAGATCTCGGTCCGATAATGTTTGCGCTTTCTGCCGCAAAATACGGCGGTATCTTCAGCGGAACACGACGCCTTAAGATTAAAGAATCGGATAGAGCAAGCGTTATGGCAGAGGAGCTTCGGAAATTCGGAGTTTCGGTCACGGTAAATGATGACAGCGTCGTTATCTACCCCTCGGAATTCCGCAAGCCCACAAAGCCGCTATTAGGTCATAATGACCACAGAATAGTAATGTCACTTGCAATTCTTCTTACAATTACAGGAGGTGAAATCGAAGGAGCAGAAGCAGTAAGTAAAAGCTTCCCCGATTTCTTCCAAAAAATATCCTCACTCGGAATAGGAGTAACCCAAATTGATACTTAATTTATACACAAAAATTCTTATAGTCGGTCTCGGAGTTATCGGAGGCGGCTATGCAAAGGCTCTTTCAAAAAAGGGCTATAAGGTCAAATGTATAACAAGAAAACAATCGGATATCGACTATGCACTCGAGAACAAAATGGTCGTCGGCGGCAGTCCTTTTCCCGATCCCGAGCTTATTAGCGAGGCAGACCTCATTGTAGTTGCCCTCTATCCGCAAGCATTTATTGACTGGGTAAAGGAATACCAGAAATATATGAAGCCGGGAGCTATTTTGAATGATGTTACCGGTGTAAAATGCGGCATAGTTAATGAGGTTCAGAGCTTTTTGCGTGAAGATATCGAATTTATCGCATCTCATCCCATGGCGGGCAGAGAGCAAAGCGGAATTGAATTCAGCGATGATATGGTCTTCAGAGGAGCAAACTTCATCGTAACCCCAACAGAAAAAAACACAAAAGAGGCTATCGATTTTTGCAAAAAGCTTGGTGAAGAGCTTGGTTTTGCAAAAATAAGCGAGCTTTCCCCCGAAGAGCACGATGCAATGATCGCATTCCTCTCACAGCTTACTCACATTATTGCGGTAACGCTGATGACAAGCAACACGAAGGAGGGGCTTGAAAAATACACCGGTGACTCCTTCCGTGATCTTACCAGAATCGCAAAAATCAACGACCGAATGTGGTCTGAGCTCTTCCTTTGTAATAAAAAAGCACTCCTTTCGCAGATGGATGCATTTGCTAAGGAATTTGAGCTTTTTAGGAATATGCTTTCCGAAGGTGACGAGGAGGGCATGAGAGAAAAAATGCGTCTCTCAACATCACGTCGAGGACTTTTCGACAAACCCACACAAAATTAATAAGATAAATCAAAGAAAGAAGGATTTTTTACCATGAATATGCAATTTTACAGAAAGTTACCCATTCCAAAGGAGATCAAGGAGCAGTTCCCCGTTTCACCTGAGCTTGCAGCGTTAAGAGATAAATGCGTAAATGATATGAAAGACATTTTCGCAGGAAGAAGCGACCGTTTTCTTCTCATAATCGGTCCCTGCTCTGCAGACAAAGAAGATTCTGTTATAGAATATATCTCCAGACTCAGAACCGTTCAGGATAAGGTTACCGATAAGATAATGATCGTTCCGAGAATTTATACGAACAAGCCAAGAACTACCGGTGACGGATATAAGGGAATGCTTCATCAGCCCGATCCCACAGCCGCACCCGATATTCTGAAGGGTCTTATCTCCATCCGAAAGCTTCATATGCGCGCCCTTTCCGAAACAGGCTTTGCTTGCGCTGATGAGATGCTCTATCCCGAAAACCACCGTTACCTTTCGGATGTGCTTGGATACAGCGCAATCGGTGCTCGCTCCGTTGAAAATCAGCAGCATAGACTTACAGCCAGCGGTCTTGATATTCCCGTTGGTATGAAGAACCCCACGGCAGGCGACCTTTCTGTTATGATGAACTCCATCACCGCAGCACAGCATTCTCATGTTTTCCTCTATCGCGGATGGGAGGTTCAGAGTAATGGAAACCCCTATGCACACGCAATTCTTAGAGGATATGTGAACGATCACGGACAGTCTCTGCCAAATTACCACTATGAAGACCTTATCAAGCTCAGCGAAGTTTATGCAAAGAGCGGACTTCTGAATCCCGCAGTTATCGTTGATACCAACCATGCAAATTCGGGTAAAAAATACGATCAGCAGCCAAGAATAGCTAAAGAAATTCTCCATAGCTGCCGTCATTCCGATGACGTAAAGAAGCTGGTTAAGGGTCTCATGATAGAAAGCTACCTTGAGGACGGTTGCCAAAAGATCGGAGAAAACGAGATTTGGGGTAAATCGATAACAGACCCATGTCTCGGCTGGGAAAAGACCGAAAAGCTCATTTACGACCTTGCAGATCTGCTTTGATACAGAAAAAAACACTATATCGGTTAGCGAAAAAATAGTCTCACTCGTAAACACAGAAATCCGTCGAGTTATTCGGCGGATTTCTATTTCTATATGCTGCATTTTGCCACATTATAAAGCTTTGGCACATAATATACAAGCTACATACAATGAATCAAATAAAATAACCACATCTGTTTTTACCGGTTCTCAAGTGATAGTTTCCACTTGATATAAACAGAATTGTTCTTTCCTGATCACTACACATTCATTTTTTATAAAAAACGCAAAAAAATTAGTTTTTTTCAAAAAAGCACTTGACAAATGAGTAATAAAGTGGTATAATATCATCCGTTGGTTATCTGGGTGTGGCGCAGCTGGTAGCGCGCTACCTTGGGGTGGTAGAGGCCGCAAG
>CAYPKQ010000263.1:0-2958 GCA_964411355.1 uncultured Lachnospiraceae bacterium | reverse complement strand
CAATGCTATTATGTGCCAATAGGAAATTTTTATGTAAGGAAAATGGTGGTTAAAACATAAAATTGCTGTGACTACGATATTTTTCATATCGTCATTTTCGGAATTTTGTGATTTTTCATTGCAAAAGCATCGGAATTTTGTGAAACACAATATATGCAACACATTTTCTTACCTTTCCGCTGAAGCATTTTCCAAAGAAAAGGGCGAAAAATATTTTTAATAAAAATCCCACTTGATATGACATAATTAAAATGCATTGAAATCGCCCCAATATGACCTGAATTTCATTTTAGAAACAATATTCGTTGTAAAAAGTGTAATCATTTATCAAAATATCGTCGCATTTTTTGTGACTGTGTGTTATAACATACTCAGATAAAAACTCAGGAGATAGGTATATGTATAGAATATAGCAAATTATCCCTATCTTTTTTCTCGCATAATAGTTATGAAACGGAAATACACAGATTGGAGCAACGATAATTTCCGTAAAATAATGTTATAGGAGAAAAGAAAATGAAAAACGAATTTTTTGAGTTGAATTGTACTATCAACAACAATCACAAAAACAAACTCACACTAAAAATTCCGAAAGACCGTATAAGGCAGGTTTTAGCTTCGGGTTGTGATACCGTTGACTGCGTTGCCGAGGCTATAAATCTCATTTCAACCTTAGACTATACCTACAATTTTTTTGCCGGGAATTACAACCTTTGAGCAAGTCTGCTTCTTTCACCTTGCAGTAAACAAGATCACATTACGATTTGCCCCGATGCAGTATATTTCAAAGACGGAATATGATCAAAGTAGTACCGTTATAAAAATAACCTCTCGTCCGATTGGGCGAGAGGCTATATTACAAGTATATGTGTTACAAAAACGGCAATTATGCACAAAAAAAGCATTGTGTTGAAGGTTGGTATATGCTATAATAAAGCCTGTAGGCAGTTATATTTGTTTATGTTACATTTTCAAAAAATGTTGACATCTTTTTTCGAATAATAAATAAAAAAGTAAGGAGACCGTTATGGATAGAATAAAAAAGCTCCGCGATCAAACTCTTGACCTTCGGATATGCAGAGATGAATTCAATTATCTCTTTTATAAATATTATGACGAAATGCCATATTCCGATGATGCAGACAGATATGGCAATGCATTTTACCATGCTTTTTCAAATCTTACGCCGCAAATTAGTGACGCTGAAATAATTGTCGGTGAAGCTGTAAAACCCATTCCCGTAGAATTCGAGAAGGAATGGAAGGAAAAATATGAGGACATTGCATATAAGAGTGCTCTCCATGCCGGAGACGGTCAGGATTCTCACATGGCGATCGATTATCCGCTTCTTCTCTCTGTCGGTATTAAAGGAATAATCGATAAAATTGAAGGCTGCATGGCAAATTGTGATGCGGAGAAGCTTCCTTTTTATAAAACCGCTAAAAAATGTCTTGAAGCCGTTATCTGCCATTCGAATAATTATGCTTCTCTTGCTGAAAAAATGGCGGAGGAATGCGAGGATGTGAAAAGAAGAGCAGAGCTTATAAAGATCGCAAACAACTGCCGAAAGGTACCCGCAGATGCGGCAGAAGGCTTCCTTGAAGCATTGCAGTCTATACATTTTGTGTCATTTTGCCTTTCTCTTAATCCGTTCAGAGCGTGCGCACAGCAGTTCCAGCTTGGTCATCCCGACAGATATTTGTTACCCTATTATGAAAAGGATATTTCAAGCGGTGCACTGACGCGCGAGGAAGCAATGCTTTATCTGGACCTTCTCGGAATACAGATAAATATGCGCGTTCCCAACGGTCTTTCAAGTGGATATATGGTCGGTGGCACAGATAAGGACGGTAATATAATTCAAAATGAGCTTACCGAAATGCTTATGCAGGTGGTTGACGATATAAGGCTTGTTTATCCCGCCGTTGGTCTTTGCTATACCGAGGGAATGGATAAAAAATATCTCCGCAAGGCTTGCGAGATACTTTCTCACGGATGCTCACATCCCGCTGTTTTCAATGATGATATTATAACAAGAGGACTACTTGAATACGGGCTTTCGAATGAGGAGGCGCACGATTATATTCACAGTACTTGTGTCGAAATAACTCCTGTTGCGCTTTCTAATGTATGGGTGGCAAGTCCCTATCACAATATGGCGCAGTTTCTCCTTGATATTATGGATAGGGAGTATGACAGCTTTGACGACCTCATGGAGAGGTATTATGACCGTCTTGACAGAGCCATAAAAGAGGAATTTGAAAATCAAAACGAGCACAGAAAAACAAGGCTTCATAATTCGATGAATCCTTTTCTCTCCTGCTTTGTCCATGACTGTCTCGAAAAAGGACTTGATATCGAGCATGGCGGTGCGAGATATAATTGGACAATGACCAATTTTGTCGGAATGGCTAATTTGGTTGACTCGCTTTATGCTCTCAAAAAGATAGTTTTTGAGGAAAAGGAATATTCGATCTGCTCTCTCAAAGCGGTTCTTGACAACAATTTTGAGGGTAATGAGGCTTTGCGTCTCCGTCTGCTTTCAAAAATAGATAAATACGGCAACGATATTGACGAGATTGACTCATTTTTTGTTGATATTTCGGAGCATTTGCTCTCTGAATGTAAGAAATATGAGGGAATGTTCGATAACGGTCAGCTTATTCCGAGTATTTTCTGCTGGATAATGCACGAATATTTTGGAAGACAGACATCCGCAACCCCCGATGGCAGATGTGCCGGCTTCCCACTGGGCGACGGTTCGGGTCCATGCCAGGGAAGAGAAATGAACGGTCCTACAGCGTCTATCCTCTCTTCAACAAAATGGGATCACCACAGCTTTATCGGCGGATTTGCGGTTAATATGAAGTTCTCGAAAAATTCTCTCGGAGAGGACTCCATAAAAACCATGGAAGAGCTTATTCTTACATATCTTTCGCGCGGAGGATTTGAGATGCA
>CAYPKQ010000262.1:0-2974 GCA_964411355.1 uncultured Lachnospiraceae bacterium | reverse complement strand
GCTAATGCAAACGGCGTTAAGGAGCTTGCAATTGCGGCTATCCTTCTTGCAGCTCGTGATATCACAGGCGGTATCAAGTGGGCAAACAGCCTTAAGGGCACAGAAGGTGTTGCAAAGGCAGTTGAGGCAGGTAAGAGCGCATTTGCAGGCGGTGAGATCGCAGGCAAGACACTTGGTGTTATCGGTCTTGGTGCTATCGGCGGTAAGGTTGCAAACGCAGCGGCTGATCTCGGAATGAACGTTGTCGGATGCGATCCCTATCTCACAATCGAGGCTGCTTGGAATATGTCAAGAAGCGTTAAGAAGGTTGCTGCATTTGAGGATGTTTTCAAGGCTGCCGATTATGTAACTCTCCATGTTCCCGCAACTCCCCAGACAAAGAATATGATAAATGCAGAATCCCTCGCTATGATGAAGGATGGCGTTAAGATCATCAACCTTTCCCGCGCAGACCTGGTTAATGCAGACGACATGAAGGCTGCTATCGCCGGCGGCAAGGTTTCCAAGTACGTTGTTGACTTCCCCACAGAGGATACTGTTGACGTTGACGGAATCATCACGATTCCTCACCTTGGCGCATCCACTGCCGAGTCCGAGGACAACTGCGCTATCATGGCTGCTCATCAGCTCGACGATTTCCTTAAAACAGGTAACATAAAGAATAGTGTAAACTACCCGAATGTTGCTCTTGCGCACGTTCCCGGATGCACAAGAGTTGCGGTATTCCACAAGAATATCCCCGCAATCATCGCTAAGATCTCCGGTGCATTTGCCGATCAGGGAATCAATATCGAGAACTTTGTAAACGGCTCGAAGGGCGACAATGCTTATACACTCGTTGAGACTGCAACTCCCGTCAGCGATGAGATCGCTGCGAAGATCGCAGAAGTTGAAAGCGTCGTAAGAGTTCTTGTGATTTGAGCTTTAAAATGAATTAAGGAGCTGATTTTTGTCAGCTCCTTTTTGATTGTTAACAGTAATTTGTTGAACTGTAGAAAAGAGAATTTTCAGTTATGCGGACGAGGAGAAGCCTCCCCTGATTTTGCCTTTGGGCAAAAGACGGGAGGGTTGTTTGAGGTGTAAAGTAACTCGTTCATTATATAAAGTTACTTTGCGAACTACACCCTTCAGTCACAACGAATAATAACTTCATTCTACAGTCAGGTATTCCGCCGTACCGGCTCCCCTAAAAGCAGGGGAGTCTTGTCTTTTATCCGTACATTCATCACTCTAATTCTTCTTCAAAAGCACCCACAAATCCCTATTTCAGAAATTACAAATTTTTTTCGTAACAAAACCTATTGACACACAAGTTTTAACATGGTATAATCTCCCCAAAAGGAGGTGTTTCTTATGGAAACTTTAAAATTTGACACAAGCAAAAAACTTGGAAAATTCAAGATCCTCAACGCAACGAACGGCGGTCCTTGGCACAAGAGACACACAACCGATCAGTACCGAAGCAATTTTGAAGATTACAAGGCTGCAAGAATCCCCTATTCGAGAAATCACGATTCGGGTGTAGTCGGCATTTACGGCGGCCCTTTCAGCCATGATATCACCCGTATTTTTCCCAATTTTGACGCAGATGTAAATGATCCCGCATCATATGATTTTGCCTGCACCGATGAATCGATCCTGGTCACTCTCGAAGCGGGTACGGAAACATTTTTCCGCTTGGGTCAGACCATCGAGCATCAGATAAAGAAGCACGGGACTATTCCGCCAAAGGATTTTAACAAGTGGGCAGAGATATGCGAGCATATCATAATGCACTATAATGAGGGCTGGGCAGACGGCTTTGAGCTTGGCATAAAATATTGGGAAATTTGGAACGAGCCCGATCTTGATGAGGACGATTGCCCAAACAAACGAACCTGGGGCGGCACGAAAGCACAGTTTTTTGACCTTTACGAGATCACCGCAAAGCGTCTGAAAGCGCGTTTTCCTCATTTGATGATAGGCGGTCCTGCGATTGCATGGAGAGAGGAATGGGCAAAGGATTTTCTCTTTGAAATGAAGCGCAGAGAGGTCCCCATCGACTTTTTCTCATGGCATCTCTATTGCAATGAGCCTGCAAAGCTCGTGGAAAAATCAAAAATAATGAAGTCACTTCTCCTGGAAAGCGGCTATGAAAACACAGAAAGCATCCTCAATGAATGGAACTATGTTGAAGGCTGGGGTGAAAAGTTTGGCTATACTATCAAGGCAATCCACGGCATAAAGGGCGCATCATTCACCATGGCTTGCATTTCCGAGGCTCAAAAAAGCTCAATTGATATGCTTATGTATTATGATACAAGACCTTCCGGCTTCAACGGCGCATTTGATTTTTATACATATGAAAAGCTCAAGGGCTATTATCCACTTTTCTGGTACGGAAAATTCTACGATATGGAAGCTGAAATTCGTTGTGCGAGCGAGCATTCCCCTTGTATCTACACCCTTTTCGGCGTGGATAAGGACGGAAAAGCACTTTGCGTTGTAACGAACTATTCAAATGATGACGAAGCGGAGAGCAAAGAGGTAAAAATCGACTTTGGAAAGAGCGGAAAATATGAGATCTATATGCTCGACGAAGAACACGACGCAGAGCTTATTGAGACAACAAGCGATCTGACATTTACCCTCAAAAATCATTCCTGTGTTCTCATAAAGCAAATAGAGAATTAAACAATTTCAAATTAAAAGGGGGCTGAGTAATTTGCTTTCGGTGAACTTTTGACTCAGTCCCGATTTTTTGCCAATACTTCAAATGTAAATAATTCTGCTAAACAGTAATTTAGCGAACAGGCGATAACGAATTTTGGTAGGGGACGGCGACATTTGGAAAAACTTATGCTAAAACAAAAGGGGCTGATGACTCAACCCCTTTTATAGTTTTTCAGTCCTCTTTTCTGAATGCAGTAACATGAGTATAGCTTATGTTATCCTCTGTTATCTGACCTGCCTCATAAAGTGCATCGCAGATCAT
>CAYPKQ010000261.1:0-2991 GCA_964411355.1 uncultured Lachnospiraceae bacterium | reverse complement strand
TATTAAAAAAATGATTTTGGTCAAAACAGGACAACTTTTTGATCATCTGTTTCTATACATGAAAGGTGAAAAATGTTATAATCTCAAAAAAAGAAGGAGGTTCTTTTTTATGAAATTAAAGATTGATTTTTCAAAAACAGTGGGCAAGATAAAGCCCCTGCATGGGATGGGAAACAGCGCAAGAAAAGCGCCATGGGATGATCTGCTTCCCGAATTTAAGGCATTAAAGCCGCCATTCTCACGTTTGCATGACACCTGCGGAGGCTTTGGCGGCGCGCACTATGTTGACGTACCAAATATTTTCCCGAATTTTGATGCAGATCCCGATGATGAAGCATCCTATGACTTCACTTTGACCGATATTTATATAAAATATTTGGTGGAAGCCGAAATTGAGGTTTTCTATCGGCTTGGAGTTACCATTGAAAGCGGTCCGAAAAAATACGGAATAATTCCTCCATCCGATCCCCACAAATGGGCATCGATCTGCGAGCATATTGTGAGACATTATAACGACGGATGGGCAAACGGATACCATTGGAACATAAAATATTGGGAGATATGGAATGAGCCTGATGGCATCGACCCGAATATCACAGCATACGGCCCTCCCAACTGGAGAGGTACTGCCGAGCAGTTTTACGAGCTTTACAGCATAGCGGCAAATCATCTGAAGAAAATGCATCCCGATATCAAGGTCGGCGGCTATTCTGCCTGCATGGTAAGAGGCTCATTCCACGAGGGCAAGTGGACAGTTGGACTTACCGATTTTCTGGAGAGTTTTCTTACCTACATAACTGCCCCCGAAACAAAAGCCCCTCTTGATTTCTTCTCCTGGCATACATATTACGGAATTGGTGAGGTAAGCAACTTTTCACTTGACGCAAATTTTGCAAGGGAGATACTTGACCGTTATGGTTTTAACGAGACGGAAAGCTATTGCACCGAATGGAATGCATATCTTTCAAAGGACAGGAATATTGCCTTTGTTTACATGAGAAACGAGATGGGTGCTTCCTATTATGCGGCGGCAATGGGAGAGATGCAGATATGCGGAAATGTTGACGGCGCAATGTTCTATGAAGCTTCGCTCTGGAAGGCGTACGGTCCTCTTTTCCATGTTCCGGGGAATATTCCCACAAAGGCATACCACGCCTTCAGATTTTTTGGAGAGCTTTATGACCTTGGCTCATATTGCAAGGTCGAGGGTGGGGAAGAGCTTTACAGCATTGGGGCAACGGATGGCAATGAGGGTATTATCATGATAACCAATATCGACCCCGGCATTAAAGCTGTTTCTCTTGATATTTGCGGCATAGATGCCGAAGATATTGAAATTTACCGCATCGACGGCAGATGGAACGGAGAGAAGATATGTGAAACTGCCCTTGATATGTCTCTGCCGCCATATAGCGTTACTCTTGTGAAAATAAACGGTAAATGATTTGATTAAACCATAAATATGTTAACTTTGCTGACGGCGAGTGCTATAAAAACTGTTTTAAATTGCAAATCCGCCGTCAGCGGAAATGATCTGCCCCGTAATGAATGAGGCTTTATCCGATGCCAGGAAAAAAGCAAGCTCGGCTACCTCATCTGGCTGTCCTATTCTGCAGAGCGGTGTTTCATCCGAGAGAGATTTTATGTCTTCCGATGAAAGATGAGAGTTCATGTCGGTTTCTATGACCCCGGGGCAGATGCAGTTTACCGTTACAGAGGAAGGGCCAAGCTCCTTTGCCAAGGCTTTTGTCATGCCGATGACACCTGCCTTTGCGGCAGAATAAGGCACCTCGCATGATGCGCCCGTAATTCCCCACATGGAGCTGATATTGATTATTCTGCCGTATTTTTTCTTTATCATTTCCTTGGCACATTCTCTTGAAAAATAGAATGGGGCGGAGAGATTAACGGCAATCATTTTTTCAAAATCCTTATCGTCCGTTTCTGTAAAAAGCCCAAATCCGGCAATTCCCGCATTGTTTATAAGTATGTCAACGCCACCAAGAGCTTCGATTGCTTCAAGGGCGGCTTTTTTGCATTCGGATGCATTGGCAACATCCGCGCATATTCCGATGGCATCAAACTCTTCGGATAGTTTTTTCGCTTCTTCGTGGCTGTTTTTGTATATAAATGCGACCTTATCACCTTCAAGGGCAAATTTTTCGACCATAGCTGCACCTATTCCTCTTGAGCCGCCTGTGATCATGATTTTTCTGTTCATTTTTATCCTCTTCATTCTTTTTTTGTAGCTAAATGATAACATATTTTTGCGAATTTTGCAAGAGGTTAGCCACATCTCCTATAAAAAGATTTTTTTCTTCAAAAATTTGTTAAAAATGCCTATGTCTTTTTTTTGAAAAAAATGGTATAATATATATGGTTAGAAAGCTTTTTGTCGACGCAAAACGGAGGTAAGATAATATGTTTGAGGTTAACGAATATGTTTTTTACGGCTCAGAGGGGATCTGCAAGATCGATGACATCGTTTCGTCGCCTTTTTCAGATGTGAAGTCGGATATGAAGTATTATGTGCTTCATTCTCTCCATGGCGGAAATAACACCGCATATGTTCCCTTTGACGGTGCTTCATCCCTTATCCGCGCAGTCATGACAAAGGCTGAAATAGATTTGCTTATTGCCAAAATCCCGTCGATTGAGCTTTTTGATGAATGTCCTCTTAAGCTTTTAAAAGAAAAATACGCTATTTCAATAAGATCGGGAGACCCTTGCCAGTGGGTAAAGGTGATAAAAACGGTGCATGACCGAACTGTCAACGGCAGAGACGGCGGAAAAAAGGTCTCGGATGCGGAAAAGGTCTATGCGGAGAACGCCAAGAGATTTTTGCACATGGAGCTTTCTATCGTGCTGGGCATCCCCTGCGAGGATGTTGAAAATTACATAGCGGCAAGAATAAAATGAGAAAAGGGCTGAAAATTTGAAGTGAACCCCAAAGTTTAGACAAAAATAAATATTAAATTGTTTGCGAATGAG
>CAYPKQ010000260.1:0-3003 GCA_964411355.1 uncultured Lachnospiraceae bacterium | reverse complement strand
AAAAAAGAAGTGAAATATTCGTGAATTTCAAATGATAAAAGGGACGTCGAGGTCGCCGTCCCCTACAGATTTGCGTTTTATCAACGCACCGCCAAATTACTGTTTATCGCACAACAATATTCAATCTAACGAAAAAAATGCAGCATCAATTGCCACAAAAACAATTGATGCTGCACTTTTTTAGTTAAAATTATTTACGTCCGGTGTTTTCAAAAAAAGATTCCTCTGCCATTGCGCAAAGTGCATGATAGATGGGAAGATGCTTTTCCTGAATTTTGAAGGTTTCGTACTCGGGAGCTTTGATGGTAACATCGCAGATTTCGGAAAGCTTGCTGTCCTTTTTACCGGTCATGGCAATGGTCTTAACTCCTATCGCCTTTGCAAGAGTTGCCGCATAAACGCAGTTTTTGGAATTACCCGAGGTTGAGATAACGATGAGTGTATCGCCCGCATGTCCAAGCCCAAGAAGCTGCTGAGCAAAGGTCATCATAGGCTCTGTGTCATTGAGAAATGCGGTTGTCAGCGCACCGTGACCGCAGAGTGAAACAGCGGGGAGTGAGCCTTCAAGGGTGTCGGCAAGAGCTTTGCCCTCGTCACCCATTGCATAGAGCTTTTCAGAGAGAATGGGGTTAATTTTTCTCTTGAATTTAAAGCTTTTCAGAAGCTCACCGATGATGTGCTCACTGTCCGAGCAGCTACCGCCGTTTCCGCAAGCGAAAAGGCAACCGCCGTTTTCATATGTAGCGCAGATGGCATTATGAGCGGCAAGAACATCCTCTCGACATTCCTCAAGCTCGGGATATCTTTCGAAAAGCTCTTCAAAAATATTTTTTACTGATTCTTTCATTTCAGATCTTCTCCGTTTTGTTTTTTTATTAAAATTCGTCAAAGGCTTCCTTATTTTTTGTAAAATCCTCTCTTTTTTGTGAGAGCAGCCAATCAAGAACGGTAGTTTCCATATATGCATTGTCCCAGCTGTCATGACCTACATCATGGAAAAGGGTAAGCTTGGCATTTCCGCCGTTTTTGTTTACCGATTCAGTCATTTCGATGGAGTTTTTCGGCGGAACGACACTATCTGCATCGCCATGGAAAGCCCACACGGGGGTTTTTACAAGATTTCCGCAGCGCCAGGAAAGACCGCCGCCGCAAACGGGAGCGATTGCGCAGAAATAGTTTGAGAAGGTCAGTCCCATCTCCCATGTGCCGAAGCCGCCCATGCTGATGCCTGTGATGGCGATCCTGCTCATATTGGCATTGTATTCTTCTGCAACCTTATCTATAAGAGCCTTCAGCTCAAAAACGATATTATTCCATACTATTCTGCCGGGGCACTGGGGACAAAGAAGGATAAAGGGGAATTTTTTACCCGCCGCCGCATATTTGGGAAGTGCGTGCTTCTGAACCTTATAAAGCTCGTCTTTGCCGTTTCCTCTCTCTCCCGCACCGTGGAGAAATACTACCATAGGGTATTTCTTCTCGGGAGAATAGTCCTCGGGGAGAAATACATAATAACCGATATCAAACTGCCCATTTGGGGCATTAAAAACTTTTGTTTCCATAATTTTTTCCTTAAGTGAGTGAGGTCACTGTCCTTTTGCCGCAAGGGTTGCAAGAGAAAGCGCCGCATAGTCACCTATGCTCTCGCCAAGTCCTGCGGGAACTACCTTACAAACATCAAGGGCATACGAAAGACACTCATTTTTCATTACTTTATCCATAGCGGGAGTGATTATTCCGTGGCTTCTCATGAATACGCCGCCGAGAATTATTCTCTGGGGGTTGAGAATATCAACGAGAATGCTGAGGGTGGTGCCGAGCTTTTCGCCGCATTTGCGGTATATTTCAAGGCAAAATTCATCATTTTCCTTTTCCGCCAGGTCGCCTATTATCTTGGCATTTATATTTTCAATATCGCCCGCCGCCTCAAGAAGTCTGGGTTTTTCACCGCGGTTAAGGGCTTCGGTAACTGCCATTTTGCCTATCTGAGCAATTCCGCCGCCGCTGCAATATCCCTCGCATGAGCCAAACTTACCGTAGCCGATGGGACCGCCCTCGGTAAGGCGAACATGACCTATCTCTCCTGCCATATCGCTCGTTCCGCTATAAAGCTTTCCGTCGAGGATAAGACCTGCTCCGAGACCTGTGCCGAATGTTAGGAAGATCACGTTATCAAAGCCTCTTCCTGCACCGAAAAGCCATTCGGCAACGGCGCAAGCATTAGCATCATTCTGAAGCTTTGAAGGAATACCTGTTTTTTCTTCAAAAAATTCGGTGACGTGAATATTATCCCAACCGGGAAGGTTCGGGGGAGACATAACTATACCTTTTTTGGCATCGAGAGGTCCTCCGCAGCTTATTCCAAGTCCCGAAATATCTGAAAACTTCAAAGAATGGGAAGAGAGGAGCTTTTCGCTCTCGACAATAAACATATCAAGAACTTCATAGGGCGTTTTTCCCGCTGTGGGGAATTTCACCTTGTCGCAGATGACAAAGTTATCCTCCTTGTCGCTTCCAAGACTCACGGCACATTTCGTACCGCCGATATCAATACCTAAATAATACATATTTCGTCCTTTTCGTTTGTTTTAAACAGTAATTTATCGGGAAGCGGCGAAGCTCCCTCCCTCACTGCTAAATTACTGTTTATTTATCTATTACTTTGTGAAAACGTAAGGAAGCTCGGGGCTCTTTCTCGGGTGCTTATCGCCAAAGCCCTCAAATTCATCCCAGAAGCCTGCCTTCTTCATACAGGAAACATAGTAATCATAGTCAATATCAATGATATTGGTGAAGTAATGGTTCTTATATTTAACACCGTCAAGCTCCCATTCTATAAGGTAGAAGCGCTTTTCGTCCTCTATCATATCCTTATTCCATATAGGAGTTACGCTGTCTGCCTTGGCAATGACTGTGCTATCGATAAGCACTTCATCATTTGTAAGGTCTGTAACCTTAAAGCTTACCTTCTTATCCTCCCGGAGGTCATTCACAACTCGGAGC
>CAYPKQ010000259.1:0-3084 GCA_964411355.1 uncultured Lachnospiraceae bacterium | reverse complement strand
CAAGCATTATCCTGAGCGTAAGGTGGCTTCTGTTTACTCCAAGCGTGACCTTGAAAAGCTTTTCAATTTGCACACAATGCGGGCAAGCCTTAAAAACATAATCGTTGATAAGAAAATCGCAGGTCGTTATTACCAAGAGGGCGCGATAAAAGCAGTATGTGAAGCATTTGACAAGAAGAATCGCAGAAAAGCTCTTCTCGTTATGGCTACAGGCTCGGGAAAGACCAGAACTGTCATCGCCCTCTGCAAGGTACTTCTTGATCACGGTTGGGTGAAGAACATTCTGTTCCTTGCAGACCGTAATTCGCTTGTTACTCAGGCTAAGCGTTCATTTGTCAATATGCTTCCCGACCTTTCCGTTACAAATCTCTGCGAGGATAAGGAGAATTTTGATGCCCGTTGCGTTTTCTCGACCTATCAGACGATGATGAACTGTATTGATACCGTCAAGGACGAGAACGAAAAGAAGCTTTTTACCGTCGGTCATTTTGATCTTGTGATCGTTGACGAGGCTCACCGCTCAATTTACAATAAATATCGGGATATTTTCAATTATTTTGATGCTCCTCTTGTCGGTCTCACTGCAACTCCAAAGGATGAAATAGATAAGAACACCTATGAGATTTTCGAGCTTGAAAACGGTGTTCCTACATATGGTTATGAGCTTTCGCAGGCGGTCACCGACGGATATCTTGTTGATTTTATGTCTGTTGAAAGCAAGCTGAAATTTATCGAGCAGGGAATAGTATATGACGATTTATCAGATGCCGATAAAGAAGCCTACGAAAACACCTTTGAGGATGAAAACGGCGACCTGCCCGAAAGTATTGCTTCATCTGCGCTAAATGAGTGGGTATTTAATGAGGATACCATTCGTCAGGTGCTTCATATCCTTATGCAAGACGGTTTGCGGATAGATTACGGGGAAAAGCTGGGAAAAACCATTATTTTTGCAAAAAATCACGAGCACGCAGAAAAGATTCATGAGATATTCGGAAAGGAATATCCGCATCTGCCCGGGTACACAAAGGTTATTGACAATTATATGACTTATGCACAGAGCGCAATTGACGAATTTTCCGATCCAAAGAAATTGCCTCAGATCGCTATCTCTGTTGATATGCTTGATACGGGTATAGATGTTCCGGAGGTGCTGAATCTTGTATTTTTCAAGAAGGTTATGAGTAAAGCTAAGTTCTGGCAGATGATTGGACGAGGAACTCGCCGCTGCGACGGACTTATGGACGGCAAGAACAAGGATAAGTTCTATATTTTCGATTTTTGCGGAAACTTTGAATTTTTCCGTATGTATGGTGGAAAACCTACAGCAAATCAAATTGCTTTGCAAGGAGCTATATTTAAGTTAAAGGCACAGATCGCATTCAAGCTTCAGGATATTGCTTATCAGACAACCGATTTAATTGCATTCCGCAAGTCCTTGGTTGACGATATGGTACGCAAGGTGCGTGAGCTTAACAAAGAAAACTTTGCAGTTCGCCAGCATCTGCGCTATGTGGAGGAGTATTCAAATTCCGATAATTATAACTCACTCACCTATGAGGACACTCTGATAATGGCGGAAGAGCTTGCACCACTGATCATACCGGACGAGGACGAGGCATCTGCAATTCGTTTTGATGCACTTATGTATGGTATTGAGCTTGCATATCTTGCGGGCAAGAAATATTCCCGTGCTCGTACAGATCTTTATAAAAAAGTCAGCGGCATTGCGAGCGTTGCAAACATTCCGGAAATTATTGCGCAGTCTGCGCTGATTAACAAGATTTTACATACCGATTATCTTGAAAATGCGGGCATAGGTGAGTTTGAGCATATTCGTGAGAATCTGCGCGGATTGATGAAATATATTCCCAAAACAGTGGTGAAATATTTAACTGATTTTGATGATGAAATCCTTTCGGTAGAGTGGAAAGAATCAGAGCTTGAAAGCGACGATCTCAAAAATTATAAGGCAAAAGCTGAGTTTTATATCAGACAGCATCAGGACGAAGAAGCTATTGCAAAGCTAAAAAGCAATATTCCGCTCAATTCAGAGGATGTCAAAGCTCTTGAACGCATTCTTTGGAGCGAGGTGGGGAGCAAAAAGGATTATGAAGCCGAATACGGTTCAAAACCGCTTGGTGAGTTTGTCCGTGAAATCGTTGGACTTGATATGACAGCAGCAAAAGAAGCGTTTGCAGAGTATTTGAACAATGTAAGTCTTGATGCAGATCAGATTTATTTTGTTAACCAAATTATTGAGTATATTGTTCATAACGGGGTTATGAGGGATATGTCTGTTCTACAAGAACCGCCTTTTACAGATAAAGGAAGCATTGTTGAGGTGTTTACGGATGCTTCTATTTGGTTGGGCATCAAAAAAGTAATTGACCGAATCAACGCAAATGCAGCGGCATAATAACCGATCATAAGTATTTTCCTTGCGTATTATCACAATCATAAAATCGCTCAAGCATAAGAAAACATTGTTTTTTATGCTTGAGCGATTTTGTTGTTTTTATTTATCAAAAAATTGCTATTCAAAAATCATTTCGATACCAAAACCGCAAAAGTTTGTTGCTCATGTGATTTGTCAATGGATTTTCTTGATGAGTTTCGATATATGACCGAGACGCTTTATAAAACTCCCGAGGGCAACTTCTTCCTCTATTGCGATTGTGAACCATACTGGGAGCTTTTTGACGATGAAATGAGAAAAAAGCTTGCAAAAATGCGTAGGTCAATAATCCCGATGACGGAAAATGAAGCCGACGAATGGATCGACGAGGCTGACGCACTCTACTTATAAAATTAGCCACTTTCGGCTTTATATAGCTCCCACTTAAGGGACGGGCAATTCTGCGACCGCAGAATTGCCCTATTTTTGCGTAAATACATTTTATAAAACTCGCAGTAAAAACGATTTTTGTTTGTTCCGCAGTTGTATAATTATTATTCCGCAAAATATTGACATTGTGCCGAAAATGTGGTATACTTATACTGATAAATTATAAAATTCTAAATCTCAACATAACGAGGTATGAATAATGGCTATGACAACTAAGCAAGCCGCCGAGAAATGGG
>CAYPKQ010000258.1:0-3086 GCA_964411355.1 uncultured Lachnospiraceae bacterium | reverse complement strand
GGCCCCCGCTTTTAAGAGGGGGCTGTCAAAAATCTCCGATTTTTGACTGGGGGAGTTCTGCATACCCTCCAATCATGGAATCTGTAAAACATTTTGTCATACTGAGCGCAGCGAAGAATCTACGCGCTCAGTCTGCACATAGCAGACAGCAAATGCGTAGCATCTTCAATTTCTGTAGGGGAGGGTCAAGACCCTCCCCTAAAATGGGCGTTTTTTCAACACTCTGAAGCGCAGACTCAACGAGCCTGCGCATTAAAAACTGTTTATCCCATTTCAAATAAATATGAGAACGCAAAAAAAGAAAGCCAGAAAATATAGGATGCAGGTAAGCACATCAACAAGAACCCCCGGAATCGACCGTTGTTTTTTCCTGAATTTGATATACCAAGCAATCAAAACGATGCAGGCAATCAGGCAAATCACGCCAAGGGCAACGCAAACGGGATGCAGGATTGGATGCTTTTCGGTTTCGTGAAATGCCGCCATCGCATACCACAAAATCGCGCACACGAACCCCATCGCACCAACCGCCGACAAAGCAAGCGAAACCGCCGAAGTCTTTACGCTGCAATATCGTTCCACCGTTTTCCCAAAGAATAAACAAAACAGCCCGCTCACGGTCAAGCTCCCGCCAAAAAGCATGGCGCAAAACGGCCAGCCGTCCAACAAGGTAAACATGGCAAACTGGTATGTAGACGCATCCGCACCGCCGATGATCCCCGTCGCCGCGCCTTGAGTGCTAAGCTGCAGCGCAAGCACCGGCGCAACCGCCCCAACCGCCGCCAAAATAAGCCCACATACAAGCATTACCCAGGAAAAAGATCGAAGCTTCACGAAATCACCGCCTTTTCAAACTTAATTCTCTTCTATTATTGCTTTCAACGCTTGCAAAACGTCGCCACCATTCACAGTCGCGAAATAAAGCTTTTCATACTTCACATCGGGATGCTCATTGTAAACATCAGCATCTATCAAAACGACCGCGCTTTGGCAAACCTCAGCCTTCAAAAATTCATTGCACCTCTCGATTGCGGCTTCCACATCATCTTTTATATCAATGTATTCATCCTCAACTTCAACCGTCCATATCTTCTTTTCCACATCATAGCACGGTTCGTAATCATTCAAGATAAGAATATCTTTGTACACAAAATACCCATATCCCGTGATTGGTGCATGATCAGCCCGATAGTAATCGATTGGAAGATGTTCATTTTTGATCAAATCATAGAGCTTAATATAGTAAGAGGATGTACATAACCATGAATATTTCTCATGCGTGTCCTTGTAATACCGACTTTTCTTGTATGTTAGATAATCAAAAGGGGTGACTACCAAACTGCAAATAAGAAACAGCAAAACAAACGGCAGTAGCAGTACCGCGCCAATTATTGAACCGATTATTTTCAAAATACCACCGCCCGCCAATGCACTCACTTATTTTTCAGATAACAAATCAAACCGAGAACTACTTGCGTAAAAGCAACAACTACAGATGAAACAATAAAAACGACTGCCACAGTTCTTGAGCCTAAATCATCAGCCAGCATTATGCTGCCGGCAGTAAACGCAGCAATAACATATAGAACCAACACCAAAACTACGGTCTTCGCCAAATGTTCACTCTTTTTCTGCGCCTTTTGGGGTACGATTTTCATCGCCAGCTCCAGCCAAAAGGTCAGGAAAAATTCTAAAATAAACTCCATTTACTCACCGCCTATATCTATATTATAAGCGAGCCAAGGAATCCGTTTCTCCTCATATGAACCAGCGTCCTCGACGGCGCGCCTCCACCGCACAAATACAACCCGTCATTGCGAGGGCGCATCACGCCCATGGAAATCCCCCAATGACATCCTGCCACAAAAAC
The DNA here is from genome assembly GCA_964411355.1 of uncultured Lachnospiraceae bacterium. GTDB lineage: Bacteria > Bacillota > Clostridia > Oscillospirales > CAG-272 > SIG710. The sequence continues at coordinate 1,216 of CAYPKQ010000258.1, read as the reverse complement.
CGAAGCAGCATCAAGGAGATCCCGAGATCTTATATAAAGCAAGAAACAAATTCTTTTATCGTATCAAATGCCATAAAGATAACCGCCGCAAATATAAGAAAAGAGGTTACATATGTAAGAACTTTTATCCATTTTTGTTCAGTCACTTTGCCGTCCCGAATCAAAAGTGTTGCCACACACCAACAAACAGAAAGAAAATACAGAAAAATAAAGACAGCAGAAAGCTTTTCATTCAATGTATCTGCATGCAGGAAAAAACCTTCTGATTCCATTTCCCAAGGCTCAACGGGTGTTTTGGGCGCAAAAAGATGTAATAAAATACTTACCGCAAGCGTCACCAGACTATAAATATAGAAGATTAAGCCCGAAACTGTCATTTTGCTGAGATCTTTTTGTGAGCGCTTTTTTCTCTCAAAAAAAGACATCTCGTCTAACAGAAACATTCTTAACTTAGGGTTTCTTATAACTATGTACTTACCGTTGTGAAAACGCCTTTCATAACCGGCAAAAAAGCGAACAAAAACCAAACCTAGCGCAAAAAGCAAATACATCGCTGCCATATCATTCACCGCCTTTGTTTAATTACGGCACATCATCTATATAATAAATAGAATTATTCTCACACCATTCTTTCTCTAAGTCAAACACCGTCTTTCGATAGTACTCCCGCCAGCGCGGCCAAAGCCATGCCGGGGATTCAACGAATACGCTAAAATTGAACTCCGACGTTTTATATTGGCGCAATATTTTCTTATCATTTAATGAACGGATGAACGATTCTTGGATTTTTTCTTCATCGATTTGTAAAAGCGGTATAAACCGTTGATAAATATCATCGTTTTGCTCATGTAAAAACGAAATATCACATATCTCGTACTTCTTTCTGTCGAAACAATACGCCAGCGGAGCATCCTTGTACTGTCGATATTCAAAAAGCTCACTGATCGATACCTTCACGTCCCCACCGCTTTCGTTTATTGTAGAATATCGCTGCAATAACAATTCATCAGCCGAAGGTAACCCCGTCGTTCATCTTCCTCTTTTTACTATTAGGTTCTATGAAATCCCTTTAGCATTTCTCTTCTGGCCATAGAAAGCTGCTTAAGCTGCGGCTTTACCTCCAGTCGAATTTTCACCTGCCTACACAGATCTGCAATATAACATTCGATCTCTTTGTCGCAAATCTCTATCACAGCAGGTTTGCCGCGTTTGTCGA
>CAYPKQ010000257.1:0-3128 GCA_964411355.1 uncultured Lachnospiraceae bacterium | reverse complement strand
CTTGACCAAAACTTTCACCTTGCGCTCGTCCTCACTCACCGATAAATTACTGTTTAACGTGCTCGGAACGAATACAAAACGTATCCGACAGTTCTACAAATTCTTATTTAAAGCAAAAGCCGCCCACTTCAAAGTGAGTCGGCTGATTTATTATGTCATTTGTTCATTTTCGGATTGTCTGTTCTTTCGAGAAGATAGTCGATGGAAACATTAAAATAATCGGCAAACTTTATAAGCGTTGCATAATCTGCCTCTCGCTCCTCATTTTCATACCTGCTTATACTGTTCTGGTTCATATTCAAATCCATTGCAAGTTTGAGTTGGGAAAATCCTTTTTGCTTTCTTAATTCTTTTAATCTCATTTTTTCACCATTTTTTAAAATATCTCTTGACAATTATTATACCAAAATGGTATAATAATTATATCCCGTTTTGGTATATTTTCTGCGGGATGAACAAAACCTTGTGTGCAGGCAAAAATAATGAGGAGAAAAATGATGAAAAAAAGAATTAAGGCAATAATAGGATTGATGTTAATATTTGCAATGATGTTTGCTTTTTGTTTGCAGTCATTTGCAGCTTGGACCTCGATTCCGGGCAAAGCAAAGGGCGCTTCATATTTAATGGCAACAAAAAAATGTGTGTTCAAAGATCCGTGGTATTTTTACACAACCGATAAGGTCACTGTTGTCAATAATGGAAGCGTCAGTATGTTTGTTTATATAGATGGTAAATATAAGAAGACACTTGAGCCGGGACGAGAATATACATATGCAACCTATAATGGTTCTGTTACCGTTAAAGTATATTCAAAAGATCAAGCTCCCGGAACACAAAATTTTGTAATTAAAACAACCAGCGGTAGTATAAGCTAACTTAAATAACCAATGTCTGCACACATCGTTTGCTTAACATTTTAATATAAATTACAATCCTTGAAAAAAACAATAATTTGTGGTATAATGTGTTTGAGGTGATTTTATGAAAAAAATGTTAGTAATCGTATTTTTATCAATATTTATTACCTACCTCTGCGGATGCGAAAATAAAGTTCAAGATAAAAGCATTGAATTTTCTGTGGAAACATATATAGATGAGACGGTAAACAATGGAGACCATAAAAGAAATGTAAAGATCATGCGTCTGGAAAGCAATTCAAATCACGCAGATAAAATAAATGAAGAAATCTGCCTGAAATTTGAGAGCATCTATAATGATTTTCTGGGAAATCGGGATTTTTTCTATGAGGGTCTGGTTATTGATTATACTTATCATGTAGAAAATGATATTCTCTCCATAACAGCTATCGCAGATGTCCCCTCGGAAAATACAGAGCCGCTGGCTTCGAGCAGTATATATCTTGATCTTAGAAATGATATTCTCTATTCCGCCGAAGAATATGCGTTTCTTTTGGAAATAGATACAAAGGAAATAATAAATGATTTGAGCAAAAGATTTTTCGGCTCATATCCTCCGAAGCTCGGCGGTATTTTTCATAACGGAAATGATGTGATTTTTGTTTTTGATACTAAAGAATCGTCTTCTAGTACCCACAGCTTCTTTTATAATTACACAAAAGGCACTTTCGGGCGAACAGAAGCATTTCACTTTACCGGATTTAACACTTTAAAGGTCGATTCGAAGGAGCTTGCTACCTATACCACAAATACCCCGGACTCAGACGGACTGCCTTCCGCCGTCAAGCTCGCAGGAAATAATATATCATTTAGAAATAAAATAGGCAGGGAACAGCCTATATATTTCACTGAATTTCTGACAAAATACGGCGATGGTATTTTCGGGGATGTTGAGATCAAAAAAATTCTCGTTGAAGAAGCAATGATCGATGTATATACCGATTCTACGGCGTGGGGACTGACAGATCAGACACTCTTTGCAGCAGCCGTTACAGCTTTCGGGCATACCTATGAATTCGTAAATCCGATAGAACTCGGCTCACTTAACAGAACGATTGCTTATTTTACCGATGAATATTTCATTTTTTCAGGCAGCGAAGAAAAAACGGTGATAATTACCGAAAAAGGTGTCGAATGTTTTGAAAACACTTATGACGGAAATGATTTGGTCACCGAATTTTACATAGCATATGACGGCACTCTCTCATATATAAAAAGGCCTGTCAATTATCCTATAGATTATGAAAATCAGTCTGAAAGAATTCTCAGAAACTGCAAAGGAAAGGAGGACTTTTGTCGGGAATACGGACACATAGAAATAATAGAAGGAACAGTCGGATTTGCCGCCGAAAGAACCCTGACTGCAGACGAGGCTTATGACCTTGAGGGAATGCTTGAAGAGCTTTATTCAACCTATGATGTCGCGACGGTGAACAGTAGATTGTCCGTTCCGGGTGCCACCCAATTGAGCCTTGATGAGCTTCTGGCATATAATGCCGAGAGAGCGGATAATAGTGTCAGTAAATAATTTTAATTTTCGACCTGTAACGACAAAATAGTGAAAATATTGCTGCGCAGTGAAAAAATATCATCACTGCGCAGCAATAAAAAATATAAAAAGGGGTTGACAAAGGGGAAAATGTGTGGTATAATTAAGGCACGAACTGAGATGAACGTGTCTCAGTGGCGTGCTTAAGATTGGTTTCGCCGGAATGGCGGAATTGGCAGACGCCCGGGACTTAAAATCCCGTGATACGTGAGTATCGTACCGGTTCGACCCCGGCTTCCGGCACCATGAAGCACGGGTAAATTTAATATCGCGGGGTAGAGCAGCTTGGTAGCTCGTCGGGCTCATAACCCGGAGGTCGTGAGGTTCAAATCCCACCTCCGCAACCAATCAAAGATCCTTGGAAGAAGCCTGTAAAATGGCGATTCAAGGGTCTTTTTCTTTGCAAATCCTCGTTTTCTGTCTAATGCAAAACAGTGCAAAATAATTAAAACTAATGCAATCTATTTCGCCGTCATGAGGACGTCATGAGCAAGAATTAACTGATTTTTGGTAGTCATTTGCCGTCGTCTGGGGTCGTCTTGCTAAGTAGGCTGAATGGAATTGTCAAGATATGTGCAGTCGAAAAATCCCCTAAATATGATAAACAATGATAAATGCATCTGAATTTACGGAGTGGAGCGTAGCGAAACGGAGAAAATTCA
>CAYPKQ010000256.1:0-3147 GCA_964411355.1 uncultured Lachnospiraceae bacterium | reverse complement strand
GGGCGCTCTACTTCAAAAGAAACGAGAAAACTTGCGCTTGAGGCAACAAAGCTGGTGTTTGAAAACGTAGAAAAGGCATATAATGACGGTTTTGACCATCAGGCGAGAGAAAATATGCTTCATGCCGCTTATAAGGCGGGAGTTTCCTTTTCAAAATCCTATGTTGGCTATATTCACGCCGTGGCACATTCGCTGGGAGGTAAATACGGAACGCCTCACGGACTTGCAAATGCCGTTATTATGCCGTATGTGCTTACATCCTACGGTAAGTGCGTATATAAAAAGCTTCACCGCCTCGGTATTTATGCAGGTGTATGCTCCGAGGATGAGAGCTGCGAGGAAGGGGCAAAAAAATTTATTGAAAGCATTAAAGCTTTAAATGCGAAAATGAATATCCCCGATAAAATCATGGGAATAGGGCAAGAAGATATTTCCGAGATGGCAAAACACGCCGAGAAGGAAGCAAATCCTCTTTATCCCGTGCCCAAGCTCATGACGCGAAAAGAGCTTGAAGGATTTTATTACACGGTAGGAGGAATAGAATGACAAATCAAGAGATACAAAGCTTACTTGAAAAACAAAGAGTTTATTACAGAAGCGGTGCGACAATTTCCGTAAAATTCCGCATCGAGCAACTGAAAAAGCTTTATGCGGCGGTCAAAAAATATCAGACTGAGATCAATGATGCGCTGAGGAGCGATCTCGGAAAGAGCCATTACGAAGGCTTTATGTGCGAAAGCGGTCTTGTGCTGACAGAGATCTCATACATGATAAAGCATACGAGAAGATTTGCAAAAAGAAAGACGGTGGCAACGCCTCTTGCACAGTTCCATTCCCATAGCTACAAGCAGCCCGTGCCATATGGAAATACGCTTATTATGAGTCCTTGGAACTACCCCTTTCTTCTGACGCTCGATCCTTTGGCGGATGCCATTGCCGCAGGTAACACGGCAATAGTGAAGCCCAGTGCATACTCACCCGCAACAAGCAAAATAGTTGAGAAAATTATAAAAGAATGCTTCATGCCCGAATATGTTGCGGTTGTTATGGGAGGCAGAGCGGAGAATACAGCACTTCTCGATCAGAAATTTGATTTTGTTTTCTTTACGGGAAGTCAGGCTGTTGGCAAAGAGGTGCTTCGCCATACTGCCGAGCATCTGATTCCCGCAGTTCTCGAGCTTGGCGGAAAAAGCCCTTGTATCGTAGATGCCGGCGCAAACTTGAAGCTTGCCGCAAAGAGGATCGTATTCGGAAAATATCTCAACTGCGGTCAGACCTGCGTTGCTCCCGACTATATCCTCTGCGAGAGGTCGGTCAAGGATGAATTTGTCAAAGCTGTTGCCTTTGAGATCAAGAAGCAATATGGCGATGATCCTCTTGCAAATAATGATTACGGAAAGATCATAAATGAAAAGCATTTTGCACGTCTTTGCGGTCTTATCGACGAAAAAAAGGTCGTTGTCGGCGGAAATACGAATCCTGATACCTGTCAGATCGCACCTACAGTTATGGATAATGTAACATATGACGATGCTGTCATGGGCGAAGAGATATTCGGCCCTATTATGCCAATTCTTGTCTTTGACGATTTTGATGCAGTAGTTGACAATTTGAAGGGAAGGGATAAGCCTCTTGCACTCTATCTCTTTACAAACAACAAGAAGCACATAGAGCGCATTACTACCGAGCTATCTTACGGCGGCGGCTGTATCAACGATGTGGTGATTCACCTTGCAACCAGCGCAATGGGCTTTGGCGGCGTTGGAGAAAGCGGAATGGGAAGCTATCACGGAAGGGATGGCTTTGATGCCTTCTCGCATTATAAATCCGTCGTGGATAAAAAGACATGGCTTGATCTGCCGATGCGCTATCAGCCTTATAAGAGCAAATTATATGAAAAGCTTCTTCACATTTTTTTGAGATAGATAATCCTCTCTAATAGCCTAAAACTGATAAAGAATGGTGAGGTAAAAGATGAAACGGTATGCAATTTACGGCGCAGGTTCACTTGGTACGGTGCTTGGCGCTTACATTACAAAAAACGGTGGCAAGATCGACTTGATCAACCGCAATAAAGCACATATTGATGCGCTCCGAAAAAACGGAGCAAAAATTACGGGAACAGTTGAAATGACGGTTCCGGTAAGTGCACTTACTCCCGATGAAATGAGCGGAAAATACGATATAATCTTGCTTTTGACAAAGCAGCTCCTAAATAAAGAGGTCGTTATGTTCCTTTCGGATTACCTTGAAGATGACGGTGTTATCGTTACTCTTCAAAATGGACTTCCCGAGCCCGGAATTGCCGAGATAATCGGTTCAAATCGAACCATGGGCTGTGTTGTGGAATGGGGAGCAGCGCTGACCGCTCCGGGTGTTTGCACACTTACAAGTGAGGTTGACAGCCTGTCATTCCACATGGGAAAGATGGGTGGCATAACAGATGAAAAATTCAATGAGGTCAAAAAACTGCTTGAAATTATGTGTCCCGTTCACGAGGAAATTAATCTGATAGGTGCCCGTTGGTCAAAGCTTCTGATAAATGCAACCTTTTCGGGACTTGGAACAGTACTTGGCGGTGTTTTCGGAGATGTTTCGGAGAATAAAGAAGCACGAAGGGTCGCCATTCGATGTATGAAGGAGTGCATAGATGTCGGTCGTGCCGCTGGCGCAGAATTTGCTCCAGTGCAGGGTAAAAATATCACTGCATTGTTTTATTATAAGGGAGCGATAAAGCGTGCCATTGCAACGAGGCTCATACCTATTGCTATGAAAAAGCACCGTAATATTGAGCCGTCTATGCTCCAGGATCTGAAGAAAAACAAGCCTTGCGAGATCGATGCTATTAACGGTATTGTTTGTGAGTGGGGCAGAAAATGCGGTGTCAAAACGCCAATTAACGATAGGATTGTTGAGCTCGTAAAAAAGTGTGAGTGCGGAGAACTTAAGCCGCAAGGAGGCAATATCCATATGTTCGACGATCTGCTTTGATAATAGAAAAGAACCGGCAAAAATTTGCATTTGTGCCGGTTCTTTTAAATCGGTGAATTTCAATAAAAAAGGGGCTCAAAGTGTTTACTCCTTGAGCCCCTTTTTGGTCGGAATGACAGGATTTGAACCTGCGACATCCTGCTCCCAAAGCAGGCG
>CAYPKQ010000255.1:0-3156 GCA_964411355.1 uncultured Lachnospiraceae bacterium | reverse complement strand
GGTGACTACAGTGCTCTCGCTGTCACTCCCCGCCCTGGGCACGCAGATTTTACCGCAGAATGTAAATATCACGGCTTTCAGGATTACCGAGGCGGCGGACATTTTTCCGGAAGACTTACCGCCCCCATCGTTGCTGCAGGTGCAATTGCCCGCAGCGCACTTATGAAAAAAGGAATTTATCTGGGAACTCATATAAGATCCATTTCGGATAAGACCGACCGTAATTTTTCAGAAAATGAGCTTGAAAAAGACATTATATCTCTCTCCGAGAGCAGTTTTCCCGTTCTTGATACAGCCTCGGGCGATAAAATGAGAGAAGAAGCCGAAAAAGCCGCACTCCTTGGCGACAGCGTTGGAGGTATTCTTGAATGTGCCGTTGTCGGTATGCCATACGGTGTGGGTGAGCCTTGGTTTGACAGCATAGAAAGCGTACTTTCTCATGCACTTTTCTCAATTCCCGCAGTTAAGGGAGTCGAATTCGGTGCAGGCTTCGGTTTTGCCGCAATGAAAGGCAGCGAAGCAAACGACGCTTTCTTTACAGACGGTGAAAAGATATACACCAAAACCAATAACAACGGCGGGATCAACGGAGGAATTACAAACGGAATGCCAATAATCTTCCGTCTTGTCATAAAGCCTACTCCTTCTATCTTCAAAGAGCAGGAAACTGTAAATATGAAGTCAAAGGAAAACACAGTCCTCAAAATCGAAGGCAGGCACGATCCTTGCATAGTTCACAGAGCCGCACCCGTTGTTGATGCGGTGACTGCAATGGTTCTCTGCGATCTTCTCGCAGGCAGATTCGGCACAGATTTTCTTTTATAAGAGGTTAAAATGAAATACGGATGTATCGGAGAGCATCTCGGACATTCTTTCTCGAAGGAGATACACAATGCCCTCGCTCCCTATGAATATGAAATATGCGAGGTTGAAAGAACCTCACTTAACAGCTTTATGGAAAAGCATGATTTTCTTGCCATAAACGTCACTATTCCTTATAAGGAAATGGTAATACCTCATCTTTATTATGTTTCGGACACGGCGCGTGAGATTGGGGCTGTAAACACCATAGTAAACCGCGATGGAAAGCTTTACGGCTACAATACCGACCACTACGGAATGAACGCATTGATATGCAGAATGGGGCTTGATCTTTCGGGCAAAAAGGTTGCAGTTCTCGGAAGCGGCGGTACAAGCAAGACAGCCTGCGCTGTTGCAAAGGATCTGAAAGCATCTGAGATCATAAAAGTTAGCCGAAGTGCAAAAAACGATGCCTGCACCTATGAAGAGCTTTACGAGAAGCACAGCGACACAGAAATAATTATAAACACTACCCCTTGCGGAATGTTTCCAAATCCCCATGAAATGCCGATCGACCTCGATAGATTGCCATATGTCACAGGGGTTGTTGATGCAGTATATAATCCCCTTCGAACTCTGCTGGTAAGCGAGGCGAGGAAAAGAGGAATATGCGCCGAGGGCGGTCTTTATATGCTGGTAGCGCAGGCGGTGAGAGCCTCGGAAATATTTCTTGACACTACATATTCAAAAGAGGATATCGAAAGAGTTTATAAAAAGGTGATATCCGAAAAAGAAAATATCGTCCTTTGCGGAATGCCCGGGGGCGGAAAAAGCACTGTCGGCTCTCTTCTTGCAAAGGAGCTTGGCAGACCCTTTCTTGATACCGACAGTCTGATCGTAAAGCACGCAGAAAAAGAAATTTCGGATATTTTTGCACTCGAGGGCGAAGCTGCCTTTCGTGATATTGAAGAAAAGGTAATAAAAGATGATGTTCTCTCCATAAGCGGTGCGGTCATTGCCACAGGAGGCGGTGCAGTACTCAGAGAAAACAATGTAAGAGCACTGAAACAAAACGGAAAGCTGTTCTTCCTTGACAGACCTCTGAAGGATCTTATACCAACGGATGACAGACCCTTGGCAAGCACCGTTGAGGCTATAAAAAAGCGATATGATGAAAGATACGAGCTTTATAATAATGTAAGCGATATCAGAATTGATTGCGATAGGACACCAAGTGAAATTGCAGACGAAATAATTAAGGAGCATTTTTAAATGAAATTTTATATTATCAACGGACCAAATCTCAATATGCTTGGAATAAGAGAGCCCGATCACTACGGAAAGACAAACTATTCAGAGCTTTGTGACATGATAGGCAGCTATTGCTCTGAAAAAAATATAGAAGCAGTGCTTTATCAGTCAAATCACGAGGGTGATCTGGTTGATAAAATACAGGAAGCTTATTTTGAGGGAGCTGACGGAATTGTCATAAACCCCGGGGCTTATACTCACACGAGCATCGCCATTCTCGATGCTGTTAAAGCCACTTCTCTTCCGGCTATAGAAATACATATTTCTGCAGTTGAAACAAGAGAAGCCTTTAGGCAGATCAGCTTCATAAGAGAAGCTTGCATAAAAACAATAACAGGCGAAGGCATTATGGGTTATCTCCATGCTATCGACGATCTTTCAGCCTATCTCCGAAAGGAGATAAGAGAATGAAAGTTATTATAACACCATCAAAAGCAAAAGGATGCGTCAAAGCACCCCCATCAAAGAGTATTGCACACAGACTTCTTATCTGCGCGGGAATGTGCGAGGGCGAAAGCACCATACACGGAATTTCCGAAAGCGAAGATGTTTCCGCAACTCTTGACTGTCTCACCGCAATGGGTGCTGAATACCAAAGAATAGACGGTGGCGACACAATAAAAATCAAAGGCGTGGATTTCACAAAAGCCGCCCCCGCCGCCGCACTTAATTGCCGCGAAAGCGGAAGCACCGTAAGATTTTTTATCCCCCCTGCCCTGCTTTCGGGAAACAGCGTTATGTTCAGAGGAAGCGAAACTCTCATGAAGCGCCCCATGGATGTTTATAAGAAGCTCTGCGAGGATGGCGGAATGCTCTTCATTCAGGATGGCAACAGCATAGTTGCAAAAGGCAAGCTAACCTCGGGCAATTATACCGTGGTCGGAAATATCAGCAGTCAGTTTATAAGCGGTCTGCTCTTTGCTCTGCCTATGTGTGAGGGAGACAGCACGATAAATATCATCCCCCCCATTGAAAGCCGCTCCTATATTGCGCTTACCATCTCCGCTCTTGCGACCTTTGGAGTAAAAGCGGAATGGAAGGACG
>CAYPKQ010000254.1:0-3198 GCA_964411355.1 uncultured Lachnospiraceae bacterium | reverse complement strand
AATACTCCGCCGAGGGTCTCGATACCGAGAGAAAGGGGAGTTACGTCGAGAAGGAGAAGGTCTTTTACTTCACCGCCAAGAACGCCTGCCTGAATAGCTGCACCGATAGCAACGCACTCATCAGGGTTGATCCCCTTGAAGGGTTCCTTGCCGGTAAACTTCTTAACCGCCTCCTGAACTGCGGGAATTCTTGAAGAACCGCCGACCAGAAGAACCTTATCTATCTGAGAAGCGCTGATGCCCGCATCTGCCATCGCCTTCTTTGTGGGAACCATTGTTCTCTCAACAAGATCTGCTGTAATTCTGTCAAATTCAGCTCTTGTGAGTGTTGTTTCAAAGTGGAGAGGTCCTTCGGGAGTTGCTGTGATAAAGGGAAGATTGATATTTGTGCTTGTCATGCCCGAAAGCTCGATCTTTGCCTTTTCAGCCGCATCCTTAAGTCTCTGAAGAACCGTTTTATCCTTACGAAGGTCAATGCCGTTCTCTCTCTGGAACTGCTCTGCCATCCAGTCGATGATCTTTGCGTCAAAGTCATCACCGCCGAGACGGTTATCGCCGTTTGTTGCAAGAACCTCAAAAACGCCGTCAGAAATTTCGAGAATTGAAACGTCGAATGTACCGCCGCCAAGGTCGAATACCATTATTTTCTGGTCATTTTCCTTATCCATGCCGTATGCAAGAGCAGCAGCGGTAGGCTCGTTGATGATACGGAGAACCTCAAGACCTGCAATGTGACCTGCGTCCTTTGTTGCCTGTCTCTGTGCATCTGTAAAGTATGCGGGAACTGTGATAACAGCCTGTGTTACGGGTGTTCCGAGATAAGCCTCTGCATCTGCCTTCAGCTTCTGAAGGATCATTGCGGAGATCTCCTGGGGGGTTCTTTCCTTATCGTCAAAATTCACCTTATAATTTGTACCCATTTCTCGCTTGATACTGCTGACTGTTCTATCGGGGTTTGTGATAGATTGGCGCTTAGCAACCTGACCTACCATTCTTTCGCCTGTCTTTGAGCAAGCAACGATAGAGGGTGTTGTTCTTGCTCCTTCGGGATTGGGGATGACGATAGGCTCGCCGCCCTCAAAAACCGCAACGCAAGAGTTTGTTGTACCAAGATCTATTCCTATGATTTTTCCCATGATTCTTTCCTCCAAAAATTATATAAAGATTTTTTTGATTACGATTTGATGTTTCTCTTACACTGAAATTTCACTTTTGCAAAGCATCCCCCTCCGACACGCTTTGCGCACCACCTCTCCCGTGGTGAGAGGCTCGCCCTTTGGGAGAGAGAGTCATTTTTACAACTGCAAATTAAGTGTTATCAGTTTGCCACTTTTACCATGGCATAACGGAGAACCTTGTCTCCAATTGTGTATCCTTTTTGCAGGACTTCAACTATCTCCTGCTCGCCGTAGCTTTCATCATCTACGTGGAACACTGCGTTGTGAATCTCCGGATCAAATGTCTTTCCAAGTGACTCTATTTCCTTAACTCCAAGCTTTTCCATAACCTCACCGAAACTTCGGAGGGTCATTTCAAGTCCCTTCGCAACATTTTCCGCATTATCGCTGCCAAATGCAGCAGCTCTTTCCAGATTGTCGATAACGGGCAGTATCTGCATAAGCGCATCGGCCTTTGCATCGGTATATGTGCGTTCCTTTTCAGCCGCACTTCTCTTTCTGAAATTATCATATTCAGCAAGCATAGTCAGATATTTGCTGTTCGATTCTTCAAGTGACTTTTTAGCTTCCTCAAGTGCCTTTTTTGTTTCTTCAAGCTCTTTTTTCAGAGCACTGTCGCCGTTTTTTTTCGTTTTTTTCTTTTCTTCCGGTTCTTCTTTTGCTTTTTCTTCCGTACTTTCAAGCTCTTCTTCGTTTACCGCTTCATCAAGCTTTTTCTCGGACATTTTATTTTCAGCCATTATCTTCTCCTTCTCCTAAAAGGTTATTTACATTCTTGATATGCGCCCCCGTGCCGTCAAGCATATTTGAAATATTACCGCTTATAGACAAAATAGTTGAGAGCACCTTTGCATAATCCATTCGTGTTGGACCTATGACTCCGATAGCACCTACCGTTTTCCCTTCCTTATCCTTTATTGCCTTAAATACGATGGACGAATTATTCATCACCTTAAGAGGACTTTCGGAACCGATATAGACACTGATATCCTCCTTATCGTTATCTGCGATCATATTGAGGATATCGTCCTGATTTTCAAGAGCACCCAGCAGATCCTTAAAACGGGACATATCGGAAAACTCCGGATACTGAAGCAAATGGTCGATTCCGGAATAGCGCAGAGAACCGCCGTTTATTTCGTTCATCACCTCATAAACGCTCTTTATGAGAGTTCCCGCAAGGCTCGCATATTCGCTCATCATCCCCTCGAATTTCATAACGATGGGAAGGGTTATCCTATCTGCCGAAAGACCTGCAAAGCAAGCGTTAAGGCAATCGGGGATGCGCTCCGCATTTTCTCGGTCAATCTCTTCCTGGCAAGTGATGCTCCTGGATTTTACATTTCCCAGCGAGGTAAGCATGACAACGATGAAATTATGCTCATCAAGATACATGATCTCAAATCTGCTGATAAATGCAGCAGACGGTCGGGGCTTAATGGCAATTCCCGTATAATTCGTTAAGGAAGACGCCAGCTTTGAGGCAGATTCGAGAACCTTATCTATCTCATGCATTTTGACCTTCATCAGCTCACTCATTCCCTCAAGGTCTGCATTAGCCTTTGCATATCCGTCCTTAAGTGAGTCAACATAAAATCTGTATCCCATATCGGATGGAATTCTTCCGGAAGATGTATGAGGCTGTTCAAGATATCCCAGTGCTTCGAGCTCCGACATTTCGTTTCTGATGGTGGCAGAGGAGCAGCTTATCTGCTTATTTTCAGTGAGATACTTCGAGCCGACAGGTTCACCCGTCTCAATATGCGCTTCTATAACAGATTTAAGAATAAGCTTTTTTCTTTCACTCAGTTCATATCTGCGCATAAGCCCCTCCTTTTTGACGCATTTTAGCACTCAAACGCGCCGAGTGCTAACCGACATTAAAAATTTACCACATAATTTCAATTTTGTCAATAAGAATTTTGAGATATTTTATTAACGAACTGTAAATATCGCAAAAATCAAGGTTTTTTAAGCAATTTTTTAATTCTTCGCCCCTTTTTCCGCTATACTTTCCATG
>CAYPKQ010000253.1:0-3214 GCA_964411355.1 uncultured Lachnospiraceae bacterium | reverse complement strand
CATGGTGCTGATTGCCATTTACGCATTCTTGCCGAATAACAGTCTGATTCCGCAGCTTCCACCCCAAATACATTCGGAGGAAGCATCGAACAATTAACATCAGGAGTCATATTATCATCTGTAAAATAAACTTTATTCTTATAAAGACTCTCTGTATTTAAGGCGCATTCAAGCTTGATACGGTTTGTAAGTGTGCTGTTTTGTAAGAATCCAAAATCAGCACCTGCCGAAAGCATATTTATTCCCATAGAGTTCCAATATTTAAATACTTCCGACTCTGTATCTCCCGTTGATAAGCCTATATATTTTCCTGCCTTTTTCAGTATTGAAATGACTTTCTTAATCAGGGCTGTTGTATTTTCTCCGAACACATCGCAAAGCTCATCAATAGATCCCGACAAATCGTAAGGTCCGAAAATATATCCGTCTATAAATTCATTTTTCACTATTTCCTCAAGATTATCAATTGCATCTTTATGTTCTATCTGTATAAACCGGCATAAATTATCCTTAGTATTATCCACATATACTTTTACATTGTCAAACCCGAAGCTTACTGCATTCATCGGTCCGAAGCCCCTTGTTCCGTATGGGGGATAAAGTGTTGATCCGATTAATTTTTCCGCCTGTTCTGCAGTTTTCACCACAGGGAAAATTATACCGTCAACACCCATTTCGATTACTTTTTTTGTGTAGGTCAAATCATCCTGAGGTACACGCACAATTACCGCTGTTCCGGTTTCTTTTATAGCAAAAATATATGACATCAGGTTTTCAAGCGTAAGATAACTGTGTTCTAAATCTATCCATATATAGTCATAGCCTGCAAGACCTGCCACTCTTGCGGATGCAATATCATTTAAGTTGATGTGCATTCCTATCATCTTTTTTCTTTGTGAGATTTTTTCCTTTAACATAAAATTCCTCCTTGAACATTTATATGCATATTTTAAATTATAAAAATTTAAATGTAAATTGCTTTTTTGCAGAATATATTGTTTTTCTTGCAGTAATCTGTTATACTTATAATACAATAATAACACAATATATCAGGAGGTTTTCTATGTTCGTTTCAACGAACCATTCATACAAGTCACATTTGATTGATTTTAGTTATACAAAGGGAACTGCCAATATTTATAACAGTATGCAATTTCATTCATTCTACGAGCTTTATTTTTTCAAAAATGGCAGAGTTGAATATATCTGCAACCATTTCAGAAAGGTTCTTTCACCCAATCAACTGATAATTATTCCTCCGGGCGAATACCATAATATGCACGTTCTTGACAATTAAGATATTTATGAACGCTGTGTACTCAATATATACCTCGGATTTATTGACAATGACATTTTAGAGGAAACTTTAAAAGAAAAAAATATTCTTGCGTTTTCAGGCTCTGACAGAATTACGGAACATTTCCGATATCTTACCGAATGCCGCAGTCAATTCAGCGAACAGGACTACGGGGTGATGTTGTCTGCGATTGCCACAGATATTATATATTTAATAAAATACGGCAAAAAATATCAAATAGAAAACTGTTCCGGTAACGACGCACTTCCAGAACGGTTGATGAAATATATTGACGAAAATATCACCGATGATATAAGTCTTGACATACTTGCAAACAAATTTAATTATTCCGTTTCCCATATTTGTCATGTTTTCAAAGAATGTTACCAAATCAGGATAAAAAAATACATACTTCAAAAACGCTTAAATTGCGTTCATTCAGAAATACTGGCGGGTGGAAAAATACAACAAGCCAGCCAATCTTATGGGTTCAAGAATTATCCTGCATTTTTCAGATTATATAAGAAAAAATTCGGCACCGCACCTTCAAAACATTAGCATCAATATTCTGCTGATTTCATTTTGCAAAAAATATAAAAATTGAAATGCCCGTCTATAATGAAACAGACGAGCATTTTTCTTATTGGATTTTCTCAGCTTCTGCAAGCATATTTTCAATAAATATCCCATATCCTCTTGTCGGGTCATTTACAAAAACATGTGTTACAGCTCCCACAATTTTACCGTTTTGGATTATCGGTGAACCCGACATTCCCTGAACTATTCCTCCCGTTATTTCAAGAAGGGCAGGATCTGTGATCTTAATTGTAAAGCATTTATTTGAGTCTGGGGCGGCGGAATAATTTATTGCCGAAAGCTCTATTTCATATTCCCCGGCTCCTCCTTCGCCCAGAGTGCAGATGACGGTGGCTTTTCCGCTTTTTATATCGCTTTTAAGACCGATGGGCAGGAGCGTTTCTGCTTCTCGCGGTTTTTTTGTGTAAATTCCGAATACGCCGCAATTTGTGTTTTTTAGCACCGCACCCAGCTTTTCACCGTCAAAGAAACCTTTGATCTCACCGGGCTCTCCTACGAGCCCTTTTTTTACGCCATTTATGCATACATCCATCAGACTTCCTCTTTCCATCGGCATAAGCGCACCGCTTATGGGGTCGCAAATTCCGTGGCCGAGACCGCCAAAGCTGTTGTCATCCGGGGAAAGATAGGTAACGGTGCCTATTCCTGCGCCGCTGTCCTTTATCCACATTCCGGTTTTATAAAGTCCGTCCTCTTTTGATTTTACGGGGGTTATCGTTGTCTCAAATTCTTCACCGTTTCTTTTGTAGGTCAGGGTAAGGGAGCTTCCCTCGCTGCTCTCTATCATTTTTGTAAGTGATTCCGCTCCCGAAAGAGCTTCACCGTTGCATTTTGTTATAATGTCATTTTCTCTTATGCCTGCATCGTGTGCGGGATTGGAATTTCCGCTTTCGGTTTCCACAGCCGTAATATCAACAACGACAATTCCTTCGGTATAGAATTTTACACCGAAAGGGAAGCCGCCGACATAGAGGCAAAGATCGTCATAATAATCTATGCTGACTTTTTTTAGAGGCAGAAATCCGAAAAGCTTTGCTTCGCCCTCAAGGGTGATCTTGTGATCCGGCGTTGCGGCAGCAGGCAGCGCATCTTCGGTTACAATTTTAATAAATGCGTTGCTTGTCGGTTTTTCTCCGAAGTGATAAGATTGTCTTTCGGGAACAAGTATATCTGCAATTCCCATTATTAAAGCGGTCAGAACCAAAAAAACGGTAAGAATGACCGATGTTATTTTTAAAAATTTCGCTTGCATTTTCATTACTTCCTTTATCTTGACTTTGTCTGAAACTAATTTGCTCAAAATAGCTTCATTTAATGTGT
>CAYPKQ010000252.1:0-3233 GCA_964411355.1 uncultured Lachnospiraceae bacterium | reverse complement strand
GACTTGAGGCTACAACTTATATCCCCGGCATCGGACACAACATTCAGGAACACTCCGTTGTGCTTATCCGAGGCGGAAGAGTTCGTGACCTCCCCGGTGTTCGTTACCACATTATCCGCGGTACACTTGATGCACAGGGTGTTGCAAACCGTAACCAGAGCCGTTCCAAGTACGGCGCAAAGAAGCCTAAGAAGAAGTAATTTAATTAAAATTTCTTAGGAAGGTATTTAATAAGAACAGAATCTTTAGCCCACCGTCCTGATGTTACTGTAAGAAATGTTTATATACAACATCTTTGACGAAGCGCTAACGAAAGTCTGCTTTCGAGTACCAATGAATTCATAATAATTTGATGAAGGAGGGAAGTACAGTGCCGAGAAGAGGACAAATTTCCAAGAGAGACGTATTGCCGGATCCTATATATGGATCCAAGCTCGTAACAAAGCTTGTAAACAATATCATGCTTGACGGTAAGAAGGGTGTTGCCCAGACGATCGTTTACGATGCGTTCGCAATCGTTGAAGCAAAGCAGGGCAAGAACCCGCTTGAAGTTTTTCAGGCAGCGCTTGAGAATATCATGCCTGTCCTTGAAGTTAAGGCTCGCCGTGTAGGTGGTTCAACCTACCAGGTACCTATGGAGGTAAGAGCTGAACGCAGACAGACTCTTGGTCTCCGTTGGCTGGTAGCATATTCCAGAAACCGCGGAGAGCGCACAATGGCTGAGCGTCTTGCAGCAGAGATCATCGATGCTACAAACAGCACAGGCGGTGCATTCAAGAAGAAAGAAGAGACACACAGAATGGCAGAAGCAAACAAGGCTTTTGCTCACTACAGATATTAATTCACCAAATCTTGAAAGGAGACCAGAAAAATGGCAAGAGAGTATTCGCTTGAACATACTCGTAATATCGGTATCATGGCACATATTGACGCCGGTAAGACGACCACCACAGAGCGTATTCTGTTCTATACAGGTAAGACTCACAAGATTGGTGAAACACACGAGGGTTCCGCAACCATGGACTGGATGGCACAGGAGCAGGAGAGAGGTATTACAATTACGTCTGCCGCAACAACCTGCTATTGGGCACACACATCTCTTCATAACGACCCCGCAAAGGCAAAGGCAAATACCCACCGTATCAATATCATTGATACCCCCGGTCACGTTGACTTTACCGTTGAGGTTGAGAGATCACTCCGAGTTCTTGACGGTGCGGTAACCGTATTATGTGCTAAGGGCGGCGTTGAGCCTCAGTCTGAAACCGTTTGGAGACAGGCCGATAAGTACAGAGTTCCCAGAATGGTTTATGTAAACAAGATGGATATCAACGGTGCAGATTTCTTCCGCGCAGTTGGTATGCTTAAGGACAGACTGCACGCAAATGCAGTTCCGATCCAGCTTCCTATCGGCGCAGAGGCCACATTCAGAGGTATTATAGACCTTATGAAGATGGAAGCCGAGGTTTATTATGATGACCTTGGTAAGGATATCCGTATTGAGCCCATCCCTGCAGATCTTGCAGATAAGGCTCAGGAATATCATGACGCAATGGTTGAGTCCATTTGCGAAACAGATGAAGAGCTTTTTGAGAAGTACTGCGACGGTCAGGAGATATCTGTCCCCGAGCTTAAGGCAGCACTCCGTAAAGCAACTATCGATAACAAGATCGTTCCCGTAATCTGCGGAACATCTTATAAGAACAAGGGCGTTCAGATGCTCCTTGACGCTGTTATCGATTATATGCCCGCTCCTACCGATATCGAGGCTATCAAGGGTGTTAACCCCGATACCGAGGAGGAGGAAGTTAGACATTCTTCTGATGAAGAGCCCTTTGCAGCTCTTGCATTCAAGATCATGACCGACCCCTATGTTGGTAAGCTCTGCTTCTTCCGCGTATATTCCGGTAGCGTTTCTACGGGTACAAACGTTTATAACTCTTCTAAGAATAAGAAGGAGAGATTCGGCCGTATTCTCCAGATGCATGCAAACGAAAGATCCGACCTTGAAACCTGCTATTCGGGTGACATTGCGGCTGTCGTTTCTACAAAGTACACCACAACAGGTGATACATTCTGTGATGAAGCACATCCCGTAATACTCGAATCTATGGAATTCCCCGAGCCCGTTATCAGTGTTGCTATCGAGCCCAAGACCCGCGCAGGTCAGGAGAAGATGGGTATCGCTCTTGCGAAGCTCGCAGAGGAAGACCCGACCTTCAGAACTTATACTGATGAAGAAACAGGTCAGACAATCATCGCAGGTATGGGTGAGCTTCACCTTGAGATCATCGTTGATCGTCTGCTCCGTGAATTCAAGGTAGAGGCAAACATCGGCAGACCTCAGGTTGCATATAAGGAGACCGTTCGCAAGAAGGTTGACCACGAGTGCAAGTATAAGAGACAGTCCGGTGGTTCAGGTCAGTACGGTCATGTTAAGATCACCCTCGAGCCCAACGAGCCCGGAGCAGGATACGAGTTTGTTAACTCTGTTACCGGCGGTGCGATTCCCAAGGAATTCATCGAGCCTGTTAACCAAGGTATCCAGGGCGCAATGCAGAACGGTGTTCTTGCAGGATATAACGTTGTTGACGTTAAGGTTACACTTTACGACGGTTCTTATCACGAGGTTGACTCCTCCGAAATGGCATTTAAGATTGCCGGTTCAATGGCATTCAAGGAAGCTATGAAGCTGGCAGATCCCGTGCTCACAGAGCCTATCGTTAAGGTTGTAGCTATCACACCCGATGATTATCTCGGTGATATCATTGGTGACTTCAACTCTCGCCGCGGTGCTATCCAGTCAATGGAGCCCGGTAACGGTGTGACGGAAGTTCTTGCTCATGTTCCGCTTTCCGAAATGTTCGGTTATGCAACCGACCTTCGTTCAAAGTCTCAGGGACGTGCGCAGTACTCTATGGAGCCCAGCCACTTCGCAGAAGTGCCTAAGTCCATTCAGGAGTCTATTATCACAGCTCGTGCAAAGAAGTAATTTCTATTTGCAAAATTAAAAATAATTTATATATTTAGGAGGATTTTAGCAATGGCTAAGGAAAAATTCGAAAGAACGAAACCCCATGTAAACATTGGTACTATCGGTCACGTTGACCACGGTAAGACAACTCTTACAGCTGCTATCACAAAGACACTTTCTCTCACAGCTGGTAACGTTGAGTTCATGGCTTATGACCAGATCGACAACGCTCCCGAGGAGAGAGCAAGAGGTATCACAA
>CAYPKQ010000251.1:0-3236 GCA_964411355.1 uncultured Lachnospiraceae bacterium | reverse complement strand
TGGTCGCCGTCCCCTACAAAAATTCGTTATCGCCTGTTCGATAAATTACTGTTTAGCAGAATTATTTACATTTGAATTATAGCAACCCAAAATTGGGACTGTGTCAAATGCTTACTGAAAGCAAATGACGCAGTCCTTTTTCAAAATTAAAGAATAATGCAGATAAGCCCGCCGCTTCCTTCATTAATGATACGTTCAAGGGTGCCGGAAAGCTTCATTCTTGCATCCTCGGGCATATGCTCAAGCTTTGTATGGAGTCCTTCGTTCATCAGCTCATAAAGGCTCTTACCGAACATATTTGACTCCCATATCGATCTTGGGTCTTCCTCAAATTCATGAAGCATATATTTTATAAGCTCCTCGGATTGCGCCTCTGTGCCAACGATGGGGCTTATTTCTGTTTCAATATTTGCTCTTATCATGTGTATGGATTGCGCCGCCGCACGAAGCTTTACTCCGTATGAGCCTGCCTGCTTGACTATTTCCGGCTCTTCCAGCTTCATTTCGTCAACGCTTGGCATAACTATGCCGTAGCCCTTGGTCTGTACCGCTTCGAGTGCCTCAGATATTTTATCATATTTGTTTTTCACGACCGAAAGCTCGCGCATGAGGGTGATGAGGGCGTTTTCGTCCTCGATCTCAAAGCCTGTGAGAGTTCCGAGCACAGAATAATAAAGGCTTTCGGGAAGCTTTACCGAAATTTCTGCGTTTCCGCTTCCGTAATCAAGGGTGCAGTCGGTAACCTTTTCGATATATTCGCATTCATCAAGTGATGCGAATGCCTCGGAGGTGTCTCCGATTTTGTGTATTTTTGATGCCGCATAGGATATTGACTCGCATATTGAGGCTCTGACCTTATCATCACAAGGCAGGGCAAAGAGCCATCCCGGCAGGGAAATATGAACCTTTGAAATGGGAAATTCATGAAGCACAAGCTCAAGAATATTTTTTATATCGTTATCGTCAAGATCAAGACAGCTTACAAGCGCAACGGGAACCTTATATTTTTCCTCAAGCTCCATTGCAAGCTCAACAGCACTTTGTGTTTCTGGTTCTGCTGAATTGAGAATGACTGCAAATGGCTTGCCCAGCTCTCGAAGCTCTCTTATAACTCTTTCTTCCGCTTCAATATAGCTTTCTCTCGGTATTTCTCCGATAGTGCCGTCTGTGGTAACTACCATTCCGATGGTTGAGTGTTCCTTTATTACCTTTTCCGTGCCGATCTCGGCTGCCTGCGTAAAGGGAATAGGCTCATCCGACCAAGGCGTACTTACCATTCTCGGCTTGCCTTCCTCAATATGACCAATTGCATCGGGTACGATATATCCAACGCAATCGATCATCTTGACTCTGAGGAGTGCGCCGTCCTCGAATTTTATCGAAACAGCCTCATCGGGAACAAATTTCGGTTCTGTTGTCATTACGGTCTTGCCGCTTGCACTTTGAGGCATTTCGTCTCTCGCACGTGAGCGGTCAAATTCGTTTTCGATATTTGGCAGTACCGCCGAATCCATAAAACGTTTGATAAAGGTTGATTTTCCGGTTCTTACAGGTCCAACGACTCCAATATATATGTCGCCACCCGTTCTTACGGCAATATCCCTGTAAATTGAATGCTCTGACATACTTTTCCTCCCTTTTTATGTAGTCTTTCGCTTCAATATATGTGTGGGAGGAGTATTTTAGAACAGATTATTTTTCCAAGATTTCGAGAGCGATAACGCCGAAGATTAGCAAAAGGGAAGAACCGAGCACAACAGAGAAGATATCCGGATATGTAAGCAGAGCTTTTGCGGGATCTGATATGGCGTCCTCGCAGAATTTTGCGGCTATTATCATAAGGAAGAAAGATATTGGAGCAAGTCCGAGTTTTAAAAGAAGCATAGAATATTTACCGGGCGAAAGTCTGAATTTTATTTTTTTCTTCATAAGCATTGCTCCTTTCGAATTTGTATAAAAAACAGGCAATTTCTAAAAAAACAAAAAAGTATTTTATAAATCAATTAAATTATAGCATCCCGGTCTATGACTGTCAATGGACAGTATATGGATGAAATGTATAATATGCATAAAACAAGAAGTGATATGTAATTTTTCTAAATAAATCATATTTAATTAAAATAGTCTGCAACTTTTTAGCCTAAAAAACGCAAAAAATGTTATGTTATGTAACTTTTTACACTAATTTACATTTATATGGGGATAAATGCGAAAAATTCTAACAAAATGTTTGAAATAATATGGTATAATGCTATATGACACTCAAAATTTAGGAGGACAACGATGATATGAGAAGAATTAAGGAAGAGCTGCTTTCACATGACAGGCATATCATATGCGGAAAAGTAGCAGAATATAAGCTTACGAAGCTGACTGGAAGAAACGGTGAATATCTTATCTCGGTATATTACTGCAAGGATAAGGCTGTGCACAGAATATGCGGAAGAATTGAAGAGGCTATTCGGATATACAAGATCATTGAGCAAAATTCTGTTATGCCCTGTACTCTTTCCGATGTTGTTTTGGATATGACCTATCCTGCAGAATAAAAATGCTGAGAGATATAAAAAAGTTCTTTACATTTTTCCCATTTTGATGTATAATATTTCTATGAAATTCCAACGAATCGGAGAACTGTAAAAATGAAATGTCCATATTGTGCATTTGCTGATAGCAAGGTAATAGATTCAAGACCCATAAATGAGGGAACGAGCATTCGCCGCCGTCGTGAATGTCCGGAATGTCAGAGGAGATTTACCACCTTTGAGGTTATCGAATCGGTGCAGATAGTAGTTATAAAAAAGGATGGCTCAAAGGAGCTTTTTGATAAAAACAAGTTGCTTACCGGTCTCATGAAGGCTTGTCAGAAGCGATCGGTAAATGCGAGTGATATAGCGGATGAGATTGAGAGTGAGCTTCAGAATTCTCTTTGCCAGGAGATATCTTCTATTGAGCTTGGCGAGATGGCTATGAAGAAGCTAAAGACGAGGGATCATGTTGCGTATGTTCGTTTTGCTTCGGTTTACAGAGAATTCAAGGATCTTGATACTTTTCTTAACGAGCTTAAGGAGCTTAAAAATTCCGAGGACTGAGTTGCGTTTTTGTGAAGTGATTTCACCTTATGTATTGTGAATTTCACCACGGTTTATTCACATTAATTGTCTATTTTAGAAGAAGTAAGTTACTGTATCGCGCCTAATGCCGGCGGGGCAGTCACTTTGGCACGCCCCAAAGTG
>CAYPKQ010000250.1:0-3295 GCA_964411355.1 uncultured Lachnospiraceae bacterium | reverse complement strand
TATCATGGAGTCGTCTTCTTCATCATTTGCGAGCTCGATAAGAGTCATTGTGTCTCCGATATTTTAAGCGATGGCTCCCTCACCGCACAAACAAAGGCGATCTCAACTCTGGGCGAGGTAGCTTGCCATATCCATGTGGAAGAAAACGGCGATTTTTATTGCACAAATTATGTTTCCGGAAGTGTATTTAAAAGTCCCGATCAGCTTGTCGTTCATGAAGGCGCGGGACCAAATCTCCCAAGACAAGATAAGCCCCATACCCATTATGTAAAGGCTTCACCGGATAACAAATACATTCTTGCTACAGACCTGGGGCTTGATACGATCTTTACTTATTCAAAAGATCTTTCCAAAGTAAGCCAAGCTAAAGTTCCGGATGGACACGGTGTTCGCCATCTTATCTATTCTTCCGACGGAAAAACAGTTTTTGCGGCAAATGAGCTTTATTCAACAGTTTCGGCATTTGATTATCGCAACGGTGAACTGCGTCTCGTTGATACCGCTTCAGCTCTGCCTAAAGATTTTAAAGGCAAAAGCACAATTGCAGCTATCAGAATAAACAAGAACCTTATTTATGCTTCAAACAGAGGACACGATTCCATCGCTTGTTTTGAATATAAGAACAAAAAGCTTAAGCTAATTTCGATAACCAAGGTCGGAGGAGAATCGCCGCGAGATTTTGATTTTATAGGTGATTATGTATATTCCACCAATGAAACGACAAATTCTGTAACCGTTCTGAAAAATAACGAAAAATCTCTTGAACTTCTTCCCTTCTCATATGATATGCCAAATCCTCTTGCTGTTGTAAGTATAGACCTATAACCGAAAATTTGATATGAAAGCACACAAGATCCTTAACATAACAAACGGCGATGCTTTTAACGAGCATTTCACCTTGAGATCCGGCGAAATAGCACTTTCCTTTTGCGAGACGATGATGGATGGTGAGGCTGTTTCAGCCATTTTTTCCGATAATTTCATAAAAATGAGAGCTTCGGAGCTGAATGTGAGCATTGACGAATATATAGAAAAAGCAACAGTTTTCTGCACCCTTAAAAGCTCTGCACAAGATTATTCGGAGCTGATTCTTTGGTTTGGTAAAGATACTTTTTGCCAAACAAATCTTTTAACTCTCCTCGCTTTTTTTGAGCAGATAGGTTACAAAGGCAAGGTGACATTAAACTATATTGATGACGAAACCCACAAGCTTCTCGAAAAAGATATAAATGTCAAGCTCGGATTTTATAAAAAGCTTTATGATGACATTCTTGTGAGAAAAATCAGAAGGAATGCAGACGGCGTTATCCTTCAAAATGCCATTGACCTTTATTATGATTATCATTCTGAAAACGGCAGACTTGCGAATATGATAAGAAATACCTCAGCCGACGATGAATTTTCTCTTATATGCCTCTTACTTGAAAAAACAGCCGAATACGGTCTTTCTGATATTCAGACAAAGAAACTGATCAAAAAATATCGGTGAATATCGTTTAAATTTATCGATTGCTATTGAATTTTGCCTATATTTGTGTTAAAATATGTCAGTAATATTTTTCTGTTTATGAGGTTTTTATGAAGATCAAAAAATCATCAGAGCTTTTATGGCTCTTCGGCATCGTTTTTGTAGCATTGGGCGTTTCGATATGCAGCAAAGCCGATCTCGGCGTTTCAATGATCGCCGCTCCGGCTTTTGTCGTAAGTGAAGCCATCTATCCCATCCGGAGCGGTTTCAGCGTTGGCGTTACCGAATACATAATTCAAGGACTTTTGCTGATAATTCTCTGCATTGCAGTTAGAAAATTTGACCCCCGATATCTCTTGGCTTTTGCTGTTGCCGTTATTTACGGTTATGTGCTGGACTTTTTCATTTTTATTACTTCCCCTATAAGCTTCAATGCGCTTTGGCTTCGATATGTAATGCTGATAGTCGGTGATATTATTACAGCCTTTGGCGTTGCATGCTTTTTCAGAACATATATGCCTCTGCAAGTCTATGAGCTTTTCGTTGCCGAAATTTCAAAAAAATTCAAAGCTTCTATTTCAAAGGTAAAATCCGGCTTTGACATTACACTCCTCATAGTTTCCATACTTCTCAGTCTTGTTCTTTTCAGTGGCATAACCATGGAAGATATTTCCAAAATTGCCTTCAAAAGCTTCCACAGCATAGGACTCGGAACTCTTATAACGACAGTTATAAATGCTCCTTTGATTTCACTGATGGGTAAGCTTCTTGACAGCATCTTTGAACCCACACCGTTCTTTGACGGACTCGAAAAAGCACTGAAACGCAAATAAACGGAGGTCTTTTATGAGCAAAATTAAAATTGAAAAGCCGAGAATGAGATGGCTTTTCGGAGGAATCGGATTTCACAACAGCGAATCTACAATGACGGCTCTGATGAGCGATGAATTCATAAACGAAAGAGCTATTAAGAGCTTTCGTGAGATATCTCCTACTTTTTCAAGAGTTTTCGCAGGTTATGCCGATTGGACAAAGGAATCTATGGATTCCTTTGCAGATTATTATGATAAAACCTTCAGAGATGCAAAAACCCTTCTCTACATAGTCCCCGGAAGAATGCCCATACCCGAAGAGGCTTTTGACATTCGTGAATATGCTGAGAAGGTTGCCAAAAATCTTGATTATCTCATAAATGTGAGAAAATGCACGAAAATCAGATATTACTGCGCAACCAACGAGCTTTCCTGCGGAAATACGTATGCTTATCTTGCAGACCATTTGGAGCTTCTGAAGGAAATACACACCGAGCTTAACCGCGCTTTTATCCGCCATGGGCTCGATATCGGTCTGCTTGCAACAGACTGCTCGGGAGTTCGTAATTTCGGGCAGATAGATTGGGCTGCGGAAAATATGGACGAGATAACCGAAAGCTACTGCGCCCATCTTTATAACTATGATTATCCGCCAAGCGATCCCAGGTGCTATGATTATTATATAGAGTCATTTGAAAAGCCGATCGAGACCGCAAGAAAGAAGCAGAAAAGATTTATTCTCGGTGAATACGGAATATGCTGCCCCGGAAAATGGGATAACGGAATGCCCATGGGAAATGACAGCGCATATGCCGTTGACCGCCCTGAGGAAGAAGGTATTTATGCTCTCGCACTTGCCGAAATGTCACTTGCTTGCCTAAATTCCGGCTGTTTTGCGGGCTGTTTTTGGACGATGCTTGATTATCCCGATCCGCTGATTAGAGAAAACGGAGACACAAAAGAAGAAAAGGCTATCTATGATGCGGCTCGTTTTTCGGGTTACGGTATGTCATAT
>CAYPKQ010000249.1:0-3325 GCA_964411355.1 uncultured Lachnospiraceae bacterium | reverse complement strand
CTCCGAGCTTTGCTCATTCACCGTCAGCGGAACGAAGGCTTCGCTTCGCTTCACCGCAGATGCGGGAGAATATGCCGAATTTACCATCGGAAGCGTTTCCGCAAAGGTAAATGGAGATATAATCAACATGGAGGGAGCGGCTCTTATAAGAGAAAATGAAAGCGTTTGGGTACCTCTCTCCTTCGGCGAATCCTTTATCGTAGGCATGACCTTCGATAAAAACGAAGAGGATAAAAAGATTAAAATACTTCGCAATAAAATTCCCGAAAGCTCAGACGAGACACCGGAATATGAGCCGGTAACCTTCCGCATCAAGGGCTCACAGACAATTGACAGCGTCGGTGAAGACCCTTACATCGGAGAAATGGCAGATCTGGGATTTGTAAATGACCTTTCTGAATACGAGCAGTATATGAATCCCGAGGACAGAGATGCATATCTCATCCTTGTAAATAAAACCAATACAATCACCTCGGATTATGCGCCGGAAAATCTTGTTTCTATTACCAATGTCAGAAATGATGGACGAAAAGAACAGATGGTGGAGTGCGCAGAAAAGGCACTTCAGGCACTTTATATCGAGCTTAAGAGCGCAGGCTATACCGATGTTTCGGTAACAAGCGGATATCGCTCATATAACAAGCAGGTATCGCTTTTTACCACATATCTGCAGAATGAAATGAAGAGAGATCCTTCTCTTACCGAGGCTGAGGCAAAGGAGATCGTTCTCACATATTCTGCTTTCCCCGGAACCAGCGAGCATCACACGGGACTTTGCTGTGATATGCACAATCTCGGTTCGGCAGATGTTGCCTTTGCAAAAGAAGATGCTTACACCTGGCTAAAGGAAAACTGTCACAAATTCGGTTTTGTCATCAGATATCCCGAGGACAAGGTGGATATAACCGGCTACAGTTTTGAGCCTTGGCATTACCGCTTTGTGGGAAGATATCACGCAACGAGAATGTATCAGCTGGGAATGTGTCTTGAGGAATATACCGAGCATCTAAAAAGAAGCGAAAACAACTGATAACAAAAAACAGGCTGAGTAATTTTTTGGCTCAGCCTGTTTTTTATGAAATGATAAATATTAGATGTCTCCTATGGTTCATAGACAAATTATTGTTTATCAAACAAAGCAAATTGCACAGAAAATATTTCAGAAAAAAGCAGTGGCAGGGGCGGCGCAGTGAGTGCCGCTTTTTTTGGCGGACAAAATTCGTCTGTAGTATTATGACTTTCAAAATAGTTTATTAGGTTAGACGCACGTTTAACGAAAATGTTGGAAATATTTTTGACATTAGACGGATATTTAATTGCAACGAGTAAAAAAATCTAATATTGTTAAAATCTAATCTTTGAAGATAAACGTCAAAAGTGGCTGAAAATCAAGGTTTTCGGGTCGAAATGCCATGTTTTTTGACTTTTTGAGGGCGTTTTTCGCACCAAAAGTAATAAAAATGTTAAAAATATGTAAGTTCTATTGCAAAATCGCATTAAATGATATATAATATTATATTATTTGGAGTGGAGGTGAAAGACCTTGCTTGCAGGCTTAAGAAATTTTCTTTTGACATTTATTATTTCGCTGATAATTTTCGGTATCATAGCGTTTTTCGTTGTAAATACGATAATGGATTCAATCGGTGTTGGCTCTTTTATTGACGGCAATAATGATCCTGTTCAAACCGGCGGAGAAGACTATGTTGAGAATACGGGCGGGAACGAAGCACTGATAGAGCTTGACGGAAATTCCTTCAATATGCTTTTTGTCGGTCTTGATTATGCTCCCGATATTTTCTACGACTATTACGATCCAAATACTGTCTCATCACTCGTTGAGTACAATTCCGATAAGATTCCCGGTGAGCTTGTTACAGACGGTGAGTATCGCAGCGTTTCTGCAGATACTATCCTTCTTGTTTGCGTCAGCAAGGAGCGTAAGGAATTTGCCTTTACCGCCATAAGCCCGGGTACAATAATCAAGCGTGAAAATGAAAACATTTGCCTTTCGGATATTTTTGAAAATGATGGCATAGATCCATTTATTGATTCAGTTCATTCGCTTGTGGGAGTTTCCATCGACAGATATGCTTTTGTAAGCCTTTATGAATTTCCGGATATTATCGATATAATCGAGGGCGTTGATTTTAATGTTCCGTGCGACATGAAATATGACGATTATAAGGGCGGGCTTCACATCAACATTAAAGAGGGCACTCAGCATCTTGACGGCGAAAAGGCACTTCAAGTGCTTCGCTTCAACCAATATGAGGGTACGGTGAATTCTCGACTTAAAACCACCGTAAGCTTTGCACGTGCGGTTATGAATAAAATGACAGATCCGAAATACATAACCAAAGCGGCGGCTCTTTTCAGAGAAGCGGAGAAGATGATAATAACTAATTTTACGGCGGCTGATCTTTCGTCGAATCTTGATCTTATCTTCTCATATCCCGATTTCGAACCGGTTTCCATCGAGCTTCCGGGCACATATTCCACCATTGACGGAAGACTTTGCTTTATTCCCAATGAAAATGCTTGTCTCAATGTTATGATGCCCTACAAGCGTGCCAAATAAAGAAGAAAAATTTTTGAAAAAGACATATAGGAGTTAAAAAATGAAAAATTCAGAAAAAACAATGGACAAAATCGTTGCTCTGTGTAAAAACAGAGGCATCATTTTCCCCGGCTCTGAGATCTACGGCGGTCTTGCAAACTCTTGGGACTACGGTCCTCTCGGTGTTGAATTCAAGAACAATGTTAAGAAGGCTTGGTGGAAGAAATTTGTTCAGGAATCCAAGTATAATGTTGGTCTCGACAGTGCTATCATCATGAATCCCGAGGCATGGGTAGCGTCGGGTCACGTTGGCGGCTTTTCCGACCCTCTTATGGACTGCAAGAGCTGTCACGCACGTCACAGAGCAGATAAGCTCATTGAAGATTATGCTTTCCGGAATGGACTCGAAGATAATCCCGCAGGCTGGAGCTTTGAGCAGATGTCCGAATATATAGCAGAGAAGGGCATCGTTTGCCCCGATTGCGGCAAAAAGGAATTTACCGATATCAAGAAGTTTAACCTTATGTTCAAGACCTTTATCGGTGTTACAGAAAATAATGCAAGCACAGTATATCTTCGTCCCGAGACTGCTCAGGGTATTTTTGTCAACTTCCCCGCAGTTCAGAGATCAACAAGAAAGAAGCTGCCCTTCGGTGTTGCGCAGATAGGTAAGTCCTTCAGAAATGAGATCACTCCCGGTAACTTTGTTTTCCGTACCCGTGAGTTTGAGCAGATGGAGCTTGAATTCTTCTGCAAGCCCGATAC
>CAYPKQ010000248.1:0-3359 GCA_964411355.1 uncultured Lachnospiraceae bacterium | reverse complement strand
AGGGTAAAACGGTGTAACACCGTATAGTGGGATGAAATGAGTTGTTTGCGGAAAACCCTTTATTTAAGGCGGTTTTAGAGCATTTTACTGTGTGTTATGAATAATCAATAACATCTCAAAAAATCTTGCTATTCAAATTACTGTTTATCCATTCACACAACAATAAATTGTGTGTGTTTGTATTTTTCCTTTGTTTCCTCGGGGAAATCGAAATCGCAGATGACTCCGTCCACCTCTTCAAAGCTGCACCATGTTCTTTTTCCGTGAGGCTCTTCGTATTTTGCATGGTCAACGAGATAATATGAATACTCTGAGTTTTCCCGCATTACCTTTCGGAGCATAGCATAGAGCTCTCCGCCCCAAATTCTCCCCTCGGGTGAAACTCCTCCCGAGGTGAAAAAATGCTTATCGGCTTTGAATTTCGAAACCATCTCAACGGTGTCTATTCCGCAAAGCATACTGGGAGCTTCCGCAACCATTCCTCCAAGGCAGATCGAGTTTATGCCGTATTCGCTGAGATAGGCGATCAGCGCCATGTTATTGCTGATTACGGTTATGTCCTTTTTTTCGGTCAAAAACTGTGCCATGCACTGCGTTGTGGTGGTAGCGTCAATGAATATGGTATCACCGTCCGAAACAAGGGCGGCAGCAGCGCGCCCAAGCTTGTTTTTTGCTGCTCTCATCTTGTGATGGCGAAATCGGAGAGGTACGCTGTGGTCGCTTGAAAGCTCTGCGCTGCCGTAATGCCTTTTTATCAGCTTTTGTTCAGCCAAAATGTTAAGATCACGGTTGATGGTTGCGGTGCTGTAATGAAGCTCATCCTTTAAAAATTGAACGGTAACATATTTGTTTATGGTGATAATTTTGAGAATTTGATCAAGTCTTTCTTTCTGCAGCATAAAAATAACCCCTTTTGAATGATAATTTTTGAGAAATCACCTTATTTATATACGTTTGTTGACAAATTTTGAGAATTTTGATATAATTATAGCATATTTTAAAGATTTGTCAAGCGGAGATTTTGAAATGAAGGATCTGACAAGGGGGAATACCCTTAAAACATTTTTGCTTTTTGCTTTTCCTTTGGTTTTGGGGGGCGTTTTATCCCAAGGCTATAATCTTGTGGATACCATAATTGCTGGAAAGATGCTCGGTGATACGGGACTTGCCGCAATAGGAGCAACAGGAAGCCTCGTAACTCTCGTTTCGTCCGTTTTATGGGGATTTGGCGGCGGTTATGCGGTGTATATTGCAAGGCTTTTTGGCTCAAAAGAGTATAAGCATATGAAAAACTGCATTATTTCGGGTTGTTTTTTCATAGCTGCTGTGGCGATAATTTTTGGTGTTGCTCTTGTTTGGCTTAAAGAGCCGATATTCGATCTTTTAAAGGTTGATAACTCTATCAGAAAGGATACCTTTGCATATTTTGGAACATATATTCCGGGGCTTTTTATAATAATTCTCAATAATTATGGCTTCAGTATTATGAATGCGCTGGGGGAGAGTACATATCCTTTCTATATGTCTCTTATTTCTGCTGTTCTGAATGTTGTTGGAAATATCGTTTCGGTGGCGGTTTTTGAAATGGGTGTTTTCGGAATTGCGGCATCAAGCGTTTTTGCGGCTCTTGTTGTGGATGTTTTTTACATCCTAAGACTGAAAAAATGCTTTGCAGAGCTGGGACTAAAAAAAGAACGTATCAAGCTGAGTTTTAGTTATATTAAGGAATCTTTGCCATATGCCGGGCCAAATTCTTTCCAGCAGATGGTTCTCTATGTTGCGGGTGTTATCGCCTCTGCCATCATCAACGGAATGGGTGCGGCAGCAACGGCTGGATTCATAGTTATTACGAGAATTTACAATTTTTGCGCTCAGATATATCAAAATTCCGCAAAGACCATAAGCAATTATACCGCACAATGCGTTGGTGTCGGTAAAACCGACAAGATAAGAAACGGAGTTTGGATAGGCATAGCGCAGGGATGTGCTTTTGTTCTTCCCGTGGTGGTTCTTTGCATGATCTTTTCAGAGCCGGTCTGCTATCTGTTTTTTGATGAAGAGGCAGACAGAGCCGCAGTTGAGCTCGCTCTGTCCTTTACCAAATATTATCTTCCTTTTATTGTTTTTCAGCTTCTTTGCAATGTTTTCCATGCGCTTTTCAGAGGTGTTAAGGATGTAAAGTGTCTTTTTATCTCGACTCTCATCGGTGCGGTTTCGAGAATAGTACTTACTCTTGTTTTGGCGAAATTCTATGATATAAACGGTGTTCTTATTGCTTGGGTGCTTTCCTGGGTGGCGGAGACGGTATATTCTTTTGTAGTTTTCATGGGAGACAGTTGGCTTCCGAAGGGAAAATAGAGTGCAGTATGATTTATCGGCTGTAAACAGTAATTTGTCGAACGATTGCCGCATGCGCTGTCAGGTAAAGTTTTGGTCAAGCTTTTTCAAAAGCTTGTGGAGGCCGGCGACATCGCCGGTCGCTGTCCCCAGACAGCGAAATGCCGCAAAAGGATTTTTACGCTGCGGTGGCGGCCAGTGCACGCACGCTTGAGCAGCGCAATCTTTTGAAAAAGCTTGACTAAAACTTTCATATTGCGCTTGTCCTCACGCACCGACAAATTACTGTTTGAAAAAATTAAAAAAATTCATAAAACCCCTTGACAAAATGCTTTACATGGTTTATAATATGTAAAGCATTTTGCTTTACACCCGAAATGGAGTGATAAAATGTTTGAAAAAAACCTTAGTATGGGTTATCTTCTCGATTTTTACGGCGAGGTTCTCACCGAGCGAAAAAGAGAAGTTCTTGATTTTTATTATAATGATGATCTTTCCCTTGCGGAGATAGCTGCGGAGCTTGGGATTTCAAGGCAGGGCGTCAGAGATATCATAAAAAAAACCGAGGATGAGCTTATTTTTCTTGAAGAGAAGCTCCATCTTGCAAAAAAATTTGATTCGGCGCAAAAAAGCATCGAGGTGGCAAAGAAGATCGCTTCCTCTCTTGGAAATGACGAGCTTTGCACAGCCCTTGATGCGATTGCTTCGGATCTCGGTTGATTTTTTCAGAAAGGAAACACGGTATGCCTTTTCAAAGCCTCAGCGATAAGCTGGCAAACGCATTTAAAAAATTTAAAAATAAGGGCAAACTTACCGAAGCTGACGTTAAGGCGGGAATGCGCGAGATCAAGCTTGCGCTCCTTGAAGCTGACGTAAACTTCAAGGTCGTCCGTGAATTCATAAATACAGTTTCAGAAAGAGCGGTGGGCTCCGACGTGCTTGAGAGCCTTGTTCCCGCACAGCAGATAGTTAAGATAGTAAACGAAGAGCTAACAAATCTCATGGGCGGCTCCCAGAGCAAG
>CAYPKQ010000247.1:0-3393 GCA_964411355.1 uncultured Lachnospiraceae bacterium | reverse complement strand
AGCAAGCTCTATCATCGGGATCTGTTCTATGGTTTACGCTTTCCGGTTGGAAAATTAAGCGAAGATTATTATATAATGTTTCGGATTTTTGATCGGGCACAAAGAGTAAGCTATGTAGATATGACGTGCTATAACTATCTGCAACGGAAAAATAGCATAACTCGTAGTGATAAAATCAACCATGACCATGAATACGCAGCATTGGAGCAAATGAAGTATCTGGATGAAAAGTATCCGGAACTGACAGTTGTTGGACACGTGGCGTATGCATCGGCTGCGTTAACTGTGTACGATTCCTTTTTGAAAAACAAGGTTCGTTGCCCGAAGCAGGAACTGCAGCATTTTAAACGCGTGGTACAGGAGAATAAAGGATATATTAAAAAAGCAAAGTATTTATCGATGAGCAAACGGGTACAGTTTAGCCTATTTTGCTTGAATCTATTTCTTTATAATATCGTGTTCAAGATGTATCGTAAAATGAAGAGGATCTAACATGGAAAAGCTAGTGTCGGTTGTCATGCCGGTATATAATGCAGGGATGAGCCTGATAAAAAGTGTGAATAGCGTCCTGCAGAGCGGCTATCATAATATAGAGTTCTTGATAGTGGACGATGGCTCAGAAAACGAGACTGCCGAATTGTGTGACATGTTAGGCAAAGAAGACGATAGAATAAAGGTGATCCATCAAAAAAACGGTGGTGTCAGTGCAGCAAGAAACAGCGGTTTGAAACAGGCCAAAGGTGACTTTGTTACTTTTGTAGATGCAGATGATTACATGGAAGCGAGCATGATATCTTCTTTGATTGATGTTGCAGAAAGAGAAAATGCCGATGTGGTAGTCGGAGGGTATCGTGAATGTTATGATGATGGCAGTGAAATACAATATGGCTGCAATAGAAAAACCGTGATAAAAAAGGGAGAAGAAATTCTTACGGATTTCTTCACAACAAATAACATCGGATGGCATGTTTGGGCAAAGCTATACAGGCGTGATTCAATTAAGGATGTTTGTTTTGTTGAAGGGAAAAAAGTTGCGGAGGATATGTTTTTTATCTATCAAGTGCTGAAAAAGATAGACACAATCGCAATTTATGGATATCCAATTTATAGATATATAAAGCATAATGATTCGGCAATGTCGGATACAAATGCTGTGAAATTCTTTGATTCTTTTTATTTGACAAGGGCGGTCTTTAACGATTCAGAAACGGATGGAATGTATAAAAACGAAAAAGTGTTATTCTATATCCGAAATGTGCTTTTTTTCTTTCGATTTATTCTTTTAAAAGATAAAATGGGGACCGCTAGAGCAGAAATAAATAATGCAAAAAGAATCTTCCTGACGGATATTAAAAAATACAAAGCGAATGCAAATTTGCGCATGAAGCTGGAAATTTTAATGCTGAAAAGGGCACCGTTACTATTTAGGGCATATGCGAGAATTTCGTGGAATGGGAGAAAAATTTAAAAATAACAAAATGAAACCTTATAGAGATTTAAAAAGACTTTTAAAAAGAGAAAAAAAGAATTATCCCAACACATGGTTTGACAATATTAGCTGCAATCAAAGAGTTTACAACTGGAAATTTATAAAGTTGCTTAGAAAATGTGAATATCTACGTTCGAAGACAAAGCACTCCAAGAATCCGGTATGGAAAGCACTCTATTGGATTTATAGGACGAAGAAGAATCGTTTGGGGGTCTTTATTGGTGTGGATATTCCAGAAGGTGTGTTTGGGGAAGGACTTATTATACACCACAATGGAAACATTGTTGTCAATGGAAGCAGCGTTGTTGGAAAAAACTGTCAACTTCATGGCGATAATTGTATCGGGAATGCCGGTGGAAAAGGCAATCTGATGGATTGTCCGATAATAGGGGATAATGTGGATATAGGTGTTGGTGCAAAAGTACTTGGCGGGATTAAAATTGCAGATAACATAAGAATCGGGGCAAATGCAGTTGTTACCAGGTCGTTTGAGGAAACAGGCATAACGCTCGTGGGGATTCCAGCTCATAAATTAGAAAGGGAATAGTATATATGCGGATTTTGCTTCTAATCAACTGGAAGATTAGATATTGCAATGAAATACCGGAAGATCTGCAACCGTCAGACTATGATTGCCCGCAGGAAATGTTTTGGTTTTTCAGATATTTTAAAGATAAGCCTGTTGTGGATGTTATAGATATCAGTGCGCCAAGATGGATAGAAAGGGTTGAAAATAAAATCAGGTTTCATTTTTTTCAAACCCTACGAGTTTTAAACAAATTGAACAAATATGATTTGATCTTTGTGCACGGGACGACCAGCGCTATGCTGTTGGGAGCAATAAAACGCGTATTTCATATCAAGACACCGCCCATTTTGGATGTTGATATCAGTTCTTTTCATCAGGCCAGCACGAAAGGTATCATACATAAATTGTCACAACTTTCCAGTAAGGCATTTGATTATTTGGTTTATCATACCAGTTCTCAAATTGAGTACTATAGAGAACAATTCCCTTGGTTGGTGGATAAGAGTGAGTTTGTGCCTTTGGGCGTAGACTATAATTATTGGAGAACAAAAAGTTATCCGGTGATCTCGGAAAAAGATTCCTATATTGTTTGCGTAGGGTATCGGAAGAGAGATTGGGATACACTGCTGAAAGCATATGATAAGGCAAAAGTAAAGGAAAAACTTTATCTGATTGGCAATCCGGATCTGAAATGCGACAATCCGGATGTCAAGGTAATGCCGTTCATTCCAATTAACGAGTTGATGACATATATTGCAAATGCAAGGTTTTCCGTAATACCATTGGATGATTTCAATTATTCCTTTGGTCAACTGACACTGCTCCAGCAAATGGCCCTGGGCGTTCCTATTTTGGCTGCAGATGTTCGAGCAATTCGAGATTATATAAGCCAAAGCAAGGGGTGCGTGTCCTACGAGCCTTATAATGCCGAGGATTTAACAGAAAAACTAATTCAAATGTCTGCTCTTTCAAGTGAAAGTATGCAAAAAATGGCTGCCGATAATATTGAAGCGGCAAGAACTTCTCTGAGTGAGCAGGGAATGGCCAAAAAATTCGAGAAAATTTGTAGAAAACTTATTAGCATAGCGGATTAATAGCTACGGAGATACATTAATGGTAAGTATAAGTGGGTTGTTTTCCATACTTTATGGCATATTGTTACTAAGCCGAATATATGCGATTGCTGATGTTTATTCATTCCCGGTGGATTCATCATTGATACAGGTGATGTATATAGGGATCATAATACTATTGGCATTCGTGAAAGAAAAGAAGCTTATAATAACAAAACAAATAACCGAACTTGGGATAGCCATTGCGCTTCTGGTGGGATATCTGCTGTTATTTGGCTTTGTTTTTGTTAATCCGTTGATGG
>CAYPKQ010000246.1:0-3397 GCA_964411355.1 uncultured Lachnospiraceae bacterium | reverse complement strand
ATAAGCGCACGGTTGACCTTTTTGTTCGCTTCCGAGATGGCTTCAAAGGTCTTGCCTCTGACATAGCTTTCCAGACGCACTGTTTCGGGAATTGCATTTACCATATCGCCGCCGCTCGTTATAATGGGGTGAACTCTTATGTAATCGGATTCCCTGAAGGTTTCGCGAAGAGCATTTATGGCGTTAAGTCCGCAATTTGCTGCATAAAGAGCGTTTATTCCGTTCCAAGGAGCACCGCCCGCATGGGAAGCGACTCCTTTGTAGATTATATTTTTTGCAATGAATCCAACCGCATAGTGATTTGAGCAGAATTCACGTGCTGTGTGCACCATAAAGGCAATGTCAACTCCGTCAAAATAACCTCTTGAAAGAAATTCACTCTTTCCTCCAAAGTATTTTATCTTGCCCATCTTTTTAAGCTCGCTTCTGTATTCGATCTCAAGAAGCTCCTCTGCGGGAACTGCGCAAAGACGGATCTTTCCGCAGAGCTTTGCGAGTATATCTTCGTTTTTAAGAGCTGCGGCAACGCCCAAAAGCGCCGCGCACTGCGCATTGTGACCGCAGGAATGAACTGCTCCCGTTTCGGGATCAGCTTCCGGGTGAGCAGGGCATATTATCGAATCAAGCTCACCGAGAATAAGCACCTCGGGACCCTCTCTGCCCGTGTCGATAACGGTATAAAAGCCGGTTATTCCGTCGGCGTATGATAGGGAATATCCCAGCTCCTCAAATTTGCTCGCCAAGTATTTTGATGTTTTGAATTCCTTATATCCCGTCTCGGGATTTTTCCATATGTATCTTTCTGCATCAAGTATCATTTCTCTGTATTTTTCAACAGAAGCGGAAATAGTTTTCATTTGCTGTAAATCCCCCAAAATATCATTTTTTTAATTATAACACATATCAGATCCGTCTTCAATATTTTATGTCAAATTTTTTAGAAATTTGTTTCAAGCGGAAAATAAAAAATAAAAAAAGAAAAATAAGTCAAAAAATCAAATTATTATTGACAAACTTGGTAAAATATGTTATCATTTAAAAAATAAAAACCGAAAAGAGGTACTTATTATGGCAAGAACAGAATACGGTCTGCAGATGTACTCCATGAGAGACGTAACAAAGGATTCAATGCGCAAGGCACTTGAAGATGTTGCAATCATGGGATATAAGTATATTGAGTTTGCAGGCTTTTTTGACTACAA
The DNA here is from genome assembly GCA_964411355.1 of uncultured Lachnospiraceae bacterium. GTDB lineage: Bacteria > Bacillota > Clostridia > Oscillospirales > CAG-272 > SIG710. The sequence goes on along the minus strand of CAYPKQ010000246.1, from coordinate 2,195 downwards.
TGCGGAGCAGATAAAGACTTGGCTCGATGAATTCGGACTTGTTTGCTCCGGAACACACTCCGGCATGGGCACTATCGCTCCCGAGAATATCGACGAGACTATTCGTTATCACAAGATAATCGGCTGTGATAATCTCATCGTTCCCGGCTGCGATTGGGGCACTCCCGAAAAGGCACAGGGTGTTATCGATGCGCTTAATTTCGCTCAGAAGAAGCTTGCAGAGAACGGCATTCGCCTTGGTTACCACAACCATTCAAAGGAATTTCATCCCAATGCATACGGAACCGTTTTTGAGGATGAGGTAATCGCAAAGACAACTGTTGAGCTTGAAATTGACACCTTCTGGCTCTTCAATGCAGGTCTTAATGTTATCGAATATCTCGAAGCACACAAGGACAGGATCAAGGTCGTTCATCTGAAGGACGGTATCCCTTCCGAGGATTGCAATAAGAACTTTGATCATGTTCATGACGGTGTTAAGGGCTTCTCGGTTGGCTCGGGCAGAGCACCTGTTAAGGCTGTTCGCGAGTGGGCTAATAAGAACGGCGTTCTTATGGTTATCGAGTCTGAGGGACTTCAGCCCACAGGAACGGAAGAGGTTCGCCGCTGTATCGAATTTCTCCGCACACTTGATGACTGATAGCTTTTTATAAAAAAACAGGTCTTATATCACTTGTAACGCATTTGAGCCTACAAATGTAGTGCTTGTAATAAAATGGGACAGAGAATTTTCACATTCTCTGTCCTTTTTCGGTCGGTAGACAGTCTGCATATTTAGCTTATTTTAGCTTTTTAGGTGTGCCGATAAGTCCTGCGAAATAGTCAAGGGAAACAGTGTAGTATTTTGCCAAGGTTATAAAATGATGCATCGTCATTTCACGCTTTCCGCTTTCATAAAGCTGATATTGCTGTCTTGTATATTTAAAACGAAGGCAATATCTTCTTGCTTTTTGTCCAAATCTTCTCGGGTGTCTTTCAATCTTTGATAAATGTACATATGTTATCTCCAATTTGAAAAATAAACTTTAACAAAATTATTATACCACTGCATTCAAAAAGATATTGTGGGGAAATATGTTGATGCATTGTGTGATATTATATTTTTTCATTTATGATGCTACATTGTATATTTTCTTTTTCTGAAATCTCTGGGAGTTATTCCGAATTCCTTTTTAAAGTGAAAATCAAAATATGAATTTGATGAGAACCCGCATTTCTCGACGATTTCATTAACCGAAAGGTCGGTTGTGAGAAGCATCAGCTTGGCAGCCTCCAACCGCTTTTTGGAAAGCATGGCATGTGGAGTTATTCCCATATAAGCCGTGAACATTTTGTGGAAGTAGTTCGGGCTGAAATTAGCCTGCTCCGCAATGCTTTTCAGAGAGATATTTTCTGAAAAATGTTTATTTATATAATCAACTGCCCTTTGGATCGTTTCAGAAGTTACACCGCTTTTTATATCACTCATTCTTGCAATAGCCGAACTTTGCTGCACTATCATATCAAGAAGCTCGTATATCTTACTTTGAATCAAAAGAGGTCTTTTTTCCCCTTCCTCATAAAGTCTTATTATTTCCGCAAAGCATTCTTCAAGGGCTGAATAGTCGATGGCGCAGGTAACGGTCGGTATTTTTTTCAGCATATCCTCGGTTTTTTTATCGATATCAAGGTGCAGATAAAAGCATAAAAATTTGTTTTTACTGCGCCTTACATCTCCGTTTCTTGCGAAAATTATATTTCCTTTTTTGTGTGGGTATTCAATGCCGTTTATGAAATTTGCTCCCTCACCCGAAATTATCATCTCAAGCTCAAAACGGGTAAGCTGTCTTTTTGGGGTTATTTCAAAATCACCAAGACCAAGGGAACTGTCAAAAACTCCTGCTTTTATAAGGGACAGCATGATTCCTCCAAAAAATAAGATTTCTAAAATCAAAAGTAATATAACACGTATTATTCTAACATATTATATGCTAAAATACAAGTATAAAAACAAAAAAATCTTAAAAAGGAATGGTCAGAAGATGAAGGTTATCGATATTAAACCCTTTGTGGTCGATTGTTTCAGAACAAATTGGGTATTTGTTAAAGTCTATACCGATGAGGGAGTAGACGGAGTTGGCGAGGCCACCCTTGAATACAAGGAAAAAGCACTTCCGGGGGCACTTGAACACATCAGAGAATATCTTGTGGGCAAA
>CAYPKQ010000245.1:0-3434 GCA_964411355.1 uncultured Lachnospiraceae bacterium | reverse complement strand
GTCTGATTTTTCAGACCCGAATTTATTCCGTTTACAAGAGCCTCGATAGCTTCGGGCTGGTCGCCCGTGGGCAAAAATTCGGAATGTAAAATAAATTTATCCGGCATTTTTTCGCTCCTTTTTCAGAGATTATTTGTTTTCAACATTGTTCATTATGTATTTTTTGATCGAAGATATAACAAGATCAATTCCGAATGTCTTTATCAGTAAGCCAAAAAATGAAGCGGTCAAAATCGTAAGTCCCGATAAGAGCCCGCCGCACAAAGCGATAAGAAAGTCGGTTATGAGCAGTGCTTTTCCGATATTTATGCCGGAAAATTTTTTTATGATCAGTGCAATAATATCGGTGCCGCCCGAGCTGGAATCAATATAAAACATAATGCCGCTTGCAATGGCTATAACCGCTGCGCCTGCAATGGCAGAGATATACGGGTTTGAGATGATCGGGCTTTCAAAGGAAAAAATCTTTTCAAAGATCCCAACAAAGGCTGTGGTAAGGATCGAGCCCACAAGTGTTTTTGTTGCCATGCTTTTTCCGAGCACTGCAAATGCCAATATGATAAGTGAAAAATTTATTATAACCAGAATAGTCCCGGGAGAAAACGGAATAAAGGCTTCGAGAATAACAGATATGCCGCTTGTGCCGCCAAGCAAAAGCGCATTCGGAAAGATAAAAAGAACCGTACTGACAGCGTATAGGATACTTCCTATGAGGATAAACAGATATTCCTTTATAAGCTTTTTTTGCATTGTAAATCGCCTCTTTTCGAGAATGAAAATACTCCTTATATGATACACCAAAAATATATTTTTGTCAATAGATTTAATTCCGAAAAAAGAAAAAAACGAGCGGAATTTTTTTCGAGAGGATGAAGTTTGTGCCAAAAACGGACTCGCCGCAAAAAGAGTGCTGTTTTTTATAAAATTATCATTTTTTACATTGATTTTTGGTGGAAAAGGATGTATAATTTAGAAAAAGATCTTTTTTGGGGGCTCTATGAAAGGAACTGTTTTCAATATTCAAAAATTTTGCATAAATGACGGACCCGGAATACGCACAACGGTGTTTCTCAAGGGCTGTCCGCTTTCCTGCCTTTGGTGTCACAATCCCGAATCGAAGGCTGCAAAGCCGGAGGTCATGTATGATGCGAGAAAGTGCATAATGTGCGGAAAATGTGCCACCGTTTGCCCTTCGGGATGCCATAGCTTTTCGGAGGAAAAGGGACATATATTTGATCGTGAAAAATGTATTTCCTGCGGAAAATGTGAGGAGGTCTGCTATGCTTCGGCACTCGAAATGGCAGGAAAGCTGAGGACTTCCGAGGAGGTTATCGCTGAGGTTATGAAGGATAAGGCTTTTTATGATAATTCGGGCGGTGGAATGACGCTTTCGGGCGGTGAGCCGATGCTTCAGTTTGATTTTACATATGAGCTTTTCAGTTTAGCAAAGGAGAACGGACTTCACACCTGCATTGAGACCTGCGGATATGCTCCCTCTGAAAATTATCGCAAAATTGCACCGCTTGTTGACATATTTCTTTTCGACTACAAGGAAACTGACCCTATCCGTCATAAGGAATATACCGGTGTAACAAACGAGCTTATTCTTGAAAACCTCAAAATGCTTGATGAAATGGGCGCAAAAACGATTCTTCGCTGCCCCATAGTACCAACCCTCAACGATAGGGATGATCATTTTAAGGGGATTGCGGATACGGCAAATTCGCTGGAGAATGTTCTTGAAATAAATATCGAGCCATATCATCCTCTCGGAAGCGGAAAGAGCACAATGCTGGGCAAAAAATACGCTCTGGAAGAGCTGACATTTCCTTCGGATGAGACTGTCAAGGAGTGGATAGAGAAAATAGGCGAGATAACCTCTCTTACTGTGAAAAAAGCGTAAATTTGTATCGAAATGAGACCGGTCAATGCACGGTCTCGTCTTTTCATACTTCAAAATTATACCATATTAAATATTTTTTTAAAAAAGCTATTTACAAAATCCATTTTTTCGGGTAAAATATAAGGGAGTATATTAGTTTAGATTTTGGAGGTAGATTCAAAATGACACCGAAATATAAAAGAGTGCTTCTGAAGCTTTCGGGCGAAGCACTTGCGAAAGGGTCTGACGGAATTCTCAATCATGATTTTCTCGGTGAGGTTTCAAGGGTTATCAAAAAATGCTGTGACGACGGAATTCAGGTAGCAGTTATTGTAGGTGCAGGTAATATCTGGCGCGGCAGACAGGGAACAGATATGGATAGGGTGAGGGCAGACCACATGGGTATGCTTGCAACCACCATAAATTCTCTTGCTCTTCAGGATGCCTTTGAGCACGCAGGTCTTCTTGCCCATGTTATGACAGCAGTGGAGATGGATACATTCACAGAGCATTATACCACAAGAGATGCGATAAAGCATCTTGAAAACGGGGATGTTGTCATCTTCGGATGCGGTCTTGGCGCTCCTTTCTTCTCAACCGATACTGCGGCAGTGCTCCGTGCGGCGGAAATTGAGGCTGATGCAGTCCTTATGGCAAAGAATATCGACGGTGTTTATACTGCCGATCCCGCAAAGAATCCCACAGCAAAACGACTTGACGAGATCACCTATAAGGATATCCTTGCAAATGAGCTTAAGGCACTTGACATGACAGCAACAACATTTTGTCTTGAAAACGATATTGAGCTTTATGCCTTTGCACTTTCAGATCCCGAAAATATCTATCGCGTTGTAATGGGCGAAAAGATAGGCACAGTAATCCATAAATAATTTTACATAAACGAAAGGAATTTTTAGTTATGAAGATCAATGTTAAAGACATAGAAGTAAAGATGCAGAAATCCATCGATTCTCTTGAATACAATCTGGCTTCCATCAGGGCGAGCCAGGCAAATGCAAGAGTTCTTGACAGAGTTTCATTTGAATATTACGGCTCTCCCACACCTCTTGCAACAATGGCAGATATCAGAGTTGCCGATGCGAGAACTCTTACAATCAAGCCCTATGATGCTTCAACTCTTAAGGCTATCGAAAAGGCAATTCTTACCAGTGACATTGGAATCACTCCCTCAAATGACGGTCAGACTATCCGCCTTGTATTCCCCCAGCTTACCGAGGAGCGCAGAAAGGATCTCACAAAGCAGGTTCAGAAGATGGGAGAAGAGTGTAAGGTTGCTGTCAGAAATATTCGCCGCGATGCAAATGATGAATGCAAGAATATGAAAAAGGACGGCAATATGACAGAGGACGAGCAGAAGGCTTCCGAAAAGTCTGTTCAGGATGCAACCGATAAGTTCATCAAAACTATCGATGGCATTGTTTCCGCAAAGGAAAAGGAGATAATGGCTATTTAAAGGGCAGCTCTAAAAACTCCTCGTACGGCGAATCGACGGATCTTTTTCCGTCATTCGTTACAAAAATTCTTCGCAGAG
>CAYPKQ010000244.1:0-3443 GCA_964411355.1 uncultured Lachnospiraceae bacterium | reverse complement strand
TTACCGCACCGAATTTGCCACCTACCGCCCCGAGGACTTCGGAAAAACTGTTTTTCTTGATGAAAAGAAAGCGCATATGTGCGCAGAGAGGAAAGTGAGGGAAAGAAAATGCCAACAGGAATAAGCGGACTTTATAAAAATACAAAAGGGGCGGCAGCGTCACCGAAAATACACGACGTCAAGATATTCCCCGAATACTTTGACGCCGTAGAAAGTGGCATAAAGCCCTTTGAGATCAGATACAATGACCGTGATTATAAGATCGGGGATATTCTTTGCCTTAAGGAGTTTTGCGACGGCAATTATACCGGCAGAGAGACGGTCAGGGAAATATGCTATATGATAGATGATCCCGAATTCTGCAAAGCGGGGTATGTGGTACTCGGACTAAAGCAGAGTGCAACCGACACAAATGACGGCCGAAAAAACGAGAGGGCGCAGATTAAGGACATAAAAGTGTTCGTAAAACGGTTGAAAAAGCGTCTTTACGTGAACCCAACAATATTCACTCAACAGCGTTATATCGTAAATAGTGAAATTGACGATCTTGTAGAAGAGATAAAAGGCAGTGCGGGATGAAGGCAAAGTTAAAAACAACTTTTGAAAGTCGTTATGGTGGAGTTGTAACCGGACACATCGAAGATGCAGAAATGTACAAAGATGTAAAAAGAGGAATGAGAAAGTGGGAAGCAACGATATATCCGAGAATTACCCACATTCGCATACCGAAAGAAGTCTTTGAGAGACTTTTGGAACTTGACAGGAAAGGCGGTGGAGAGGGATGAATACGCCGATAGAATATTTTAATGGTTATCGGCTTGTTGAAACTACCGCCATTACAAAGCAAATTCAAAGAAGAACACATAAAAAGCAAAGAATTAACAAGAAATGGTTGAAAAGGTATGGATATAAAACCGTTCTTGATGATAATAAGGTTTATATTGCTGATAAATTCATTTTTGCAACACCAAATACAATGAAAAAAAATTGAACGAGCAAAAGGAGGGAAGGATGAGAAAATTATTGAAGCGAGGTTTTAATTTGTTTGTGAAAATGCGGTGGTTAAAAATCATTGACAAAGAAAACCAAAAATACGAAAGGCTCAAAAGAAAAACAAATCAGCAGCTCTATGTTCTATCCGCTTTGTTAAAAGAGTACCACGAAATATGCGATGATAAGAAGCAAAAGTCTGGGAAAGGATGTGAATGACGTGAGAGAAATTTTGTTTCGTGGCAAAAGAACCGACAATAAAGAATGGATAGAGGGTTCTTATATAAAGAGCGTTGTGAAAGCCTGTCCTTTTGATTATATAACACCAAGTTACCCGACAAAGCCAACACAAATTTATGCTATTACATTAGGACAATACACAGGATTGATCGACAAGAATGGTAAGAAGATATTTGAGGGGGATATATTAGAATTTCCCGATAGATTGGTAGAGGTTTTTTGGCACACTCATTTTGGTTGTTGGGATAGCAATTTTCTCAAATATACAAACAAAGAAAACGGTAGAGTAAATATGTCTCCAATTAGTTGGGGGGGTAATAGCAAAGTTATCGGAAACATACACGATAATCCCGAACTTTTGAAAGGAGGTCAGGCGAAAAAATGAGCGAAAAACAAGAAAAGCGTAAAAGGCGGATTCAAAAAGCACGGTACAATGATGCTTTGAATTTGTGGCATTGTAGCAGACCGCCTATGATCCTATTTGGCGTCGACTTAAGTGGAAGCGAAGCCGCCCGAAGATAAAAGATTTTCGCGAAGGGAGGTGAAAGAGATGGGATCTGAGCAGTTTACAGCGCTCGTAAAAAAGACGGTTGCGGAATATGCGAACAAGCATATTGATGTGACGGACGGTAAGCGGATAACCGAGGACGATGTTTTTATAGTTTGGCAATGCAAGGTCTTGCAGAATAACAAGGCTCTTGCCAGCACAACGCTCTCCGACGGTATGTATTATGAGCTTACATTCAATGGCGACAAGCAGGAATGCTATGTCGATGCCTACAAGAAGTGGGAAAATTTCTGTATTCAAATCCAAAAAATTAAAATGTAAAGGAGTATTTAATCATGGTTGGACTTATTTTAGGAATTATTTTGTTGATAGCAGGTGTTGTTTTGGGAATATGGCTCATAAGTGAAGATTCAAAGTGGATCGGCACAGGAAGCATTGCGGCAGGTATTATTCTCGCAATTATCTGCATTGTGTGTTCTTGCGTCGTTTCTGTTCCTACAGGAACCACCGGCATTGTTACAACCTTTGGAAGAGTTGAGAATTATGTGCTGGATGCGGGACTCTCTGTGAAAGCACCGTGGCAGAAGGTAATAAAAATGGATAACCGTATTCAGAAGCGGAGTGTTACCCTTGCTTGCTTCTCATCGGATATTCAGGAGGTAAACATCTCATATACCGTCAATTATCAAATCGATAAGGCGAACGCTATGAATATTTACAAAAGCATCGGAACGGGGTATTTTGTGACTGTTATACAGCCAAGCATTACCGAGGCAGTTAAGGAAGTGACAGCCCTCTATACAGCCGAGGTGCTTGTAAACAGTCGCGAAGAACTTGCAAAATCTATTGAATCGGTACTTGCAGAAAGACTTGTGGACTATAACATTAACATTGTTGATACCTCTATTGAAGATATGGATTTCACCGATGCTTTCACCAGCGCAGTCGAGGCGAAGCAGGTGGCGCAGCAGAACAAGCTGAAGGCTGAAACCGAAGCACAGCAGAAGATAGTTGAGGCGGAAGCCGCTGCAAAGGTAAAAACTGTTGAAGCGCAGGCACAGGCGGATGCCGATAAGATCAAAGCAGAAGCCGAAGCATATCGGATACAGGTGAAGGCAGATGCGGAAGCCGAGGCAAACAAGAAGATAAATGCTTCTCTTACTGATGCTCTGAATGATTATTATTATATAAATCAGTGGAACGGTGTTCTCCCGGGTACATATGTAGGAGCAGACGACGTAAGTACAATAATCAATCCCAAGTGACATTATAACAAAACATAAAGGAAACAACATGAAAAAAGCAATGATAAGTCAGCCTATGAATGGTTTGACAGAAGAACAAATCACGGCAGACCGTGAAAGAGCCATTGAAGCACTCAAGGGTATGGGATATGAGGTTATAAATACCCGATTCACCGACGAATGGTACAGCAAAGAAAGCATGGAAGAAAGAGGTGTTGTACAAATTCCGATTTGCTTCCTTGCAAAGTCAATTGAAAATATGAGTCTTTGCCACATAGTTTTCTTTGTTAAAGGTTGGGAAAGTGCGAGAGGCTGCAAAATTGAGCATGAGATTGCGGAAAAATACGGTATGACGATTATCGAAGAATAAGTACGGAAAGGAAACAACATGAGGCGAGTTAAGAAGCGCATATATTCGGGCGTGGTTTGTGAGCAGATAGTTTACAGCGTGTCCGACAAGG
>CAYPKQ010000243.1:0-3444 GCA_964411355.1 uncultured Lachnospiraceae bacterium | reverse complement strand
GGTCGCCTCCACAGAGGCGAAACTCCCTCTTCGATAAATTACTGTTTACAAGCAAAAGGGGCTGAAGATTCAGCCCCGATTTTTTAGAAATAAAACAGCAATTAATTTGTTTTTCATCAAAATTATCCCACAAAATACTTTTCGCAATAGCTCTTATACTGTCTGTCATATTCATCACTATCGCATTTGAGTGCCTTCAGCGACTCATGAAGATCAAGATTACCGTGAAGAGTATCAACAACACATCCCGCAATATTTGAGCAATGGTCGGAGGTTCTTTCAAGGTTAGTGAGAAGATCTGACCAAACAAAGCCGACTTCAACAGTACAACCGCCCATCTGCATTCTGCGGATATGATTTGAACGGAGCTTTTCCTTCAGATTGTCTATAACCTGCTCAAGAGGCTCAACGAGAAATGCAGAATCAACGTCATTTTCGGTAAATGCCTTAAGGGAAAGTGCGAGTATCTCGTCAACAGCCGAGCAAAGTACACGCAGCTCCTTTTGAGCTTCCTGTGAGAATGTAAATTCCTTTCCTTGCATCTCCTCGACAGACTCAACTATATTGACGCTATGGTCGGAAATTCTCTCAAAATCTCCGATAACGCGGAGCAGCTTCGCCGCCTCGGCACTGTCTGTATCGCCTATCTGAAGGCTGCTGAGCTTAACGAGATATGTTCCGAGGGCATCCTCGTATTTATCCGTTTCGTTCTCCGCCTCTCTTATCTTTTCTGCAAGAGCGGGAGTATATTCCGTAAGGCTTGCAAGGGAATCCCGAAGCGCATCAACCGCAATCTGCGCCATCTGCGCAGTAAGAACTCTCGATCTTTCAAGAGCAACTGCTGGAGTGGTAAGCAGACGCTCATCCAGCATCGACTGCGTATCTGCAGTCGCATTTTTTCCGTCGGGAACAATTTTATATGCCAGCTTTTCAAGAAGCGATGACATAGGCATGAGAAGAATTGTACAGAGTATATTAAACACAGAATGGCAAACTGCGATACCTGCGGAAGTTGCACTCTCGGAGAGAATTGCGGGCGACGCTATTGCGCTTACTGCAGAAAAAACGCTGAGCCACACGATGCTGCCAATAATGTTGAAGGAAAGATGTACAACCGCTGCACGCCTTGCATTCTTATTAGCTCCGATTGAAGAAAGCATAGCTGTTACGCAAGTACCGATATTCTGACCCATGATGATCGGAATTGCGGCACTATACGGAACAAGTCCCGAAAGTGCAAGTGCCTGCAAAATACCAACGGAAGCGGAGCTCGACTGAATGATAGCAGTAAGGATTGCGCCCGCAAGAACACCGAGAACGGGATTTGAAAACATTGTAAAAAGACTTGTAAACGCCGGAACATTCCGGAGTCCTTCAACCGCTGCCGACATTGTATCCATTCCAAACATAAGAGTTGCAAAGCCGAGAAGAATTGTTCCAACATCCTTCTTCTTGCTGCTCTTGCAGAACATATAGAAAATGATACCGATAAGAGCAAGGATGGGGGTAAATGAAGTAGGCTTCAGAAGCTCAATGAAAATATTGTCTCCCGAAAGTCCAGACAAGCTGAGTATCCAAGCGGTAACGGTCGTACCCACATTTGCACCCATGATAACATTGATCGACTGGCGAAGAGACATAAGTCCCGAGTTTACAAAACCGACCACCATGACCGTTGTTGCAGATGAACTTTGGATTACAGCAGTGACTCCGAGACCTGTAAGAAATCCCGCAAGCTTATTTGAGGTAAGCTTGCCGAGAATTGAACTGAGCTTTGCACCCGCACGACGTTCAAGGGCTTGTCCCATGACATTCATACCAAAAAGAAAGAGACACAGACCGCCAATTAGAGTTAATAAATCAAAAATCGTCATAAATCATTTTCCTTTTCAAAAAATTTCGACTAATATCATATCAAATTTAGGTCAAATGGAAAATCATATTTTTGTAAAATCTTTGTAAAGTCTCTCACTCATCATAGTTTGCTCATAAAACAGACTGCTTTTCCGAGGCATCTTATATCCTTAAGCTCATCGTCAATATAAATAAACGGTTCATACTTATCATTTGCAGGCGAAAGAATAAGTTTTTTCTTCTCGGGATAATAAAACCAACGCTTAAGGGTTGCTTCGTTTTCTATTATTACCGCCGCAATCTCCCCATTTTCAACCATCGGTTGTTTTCTTATGAAAACCACGTCTCCGTCATATATTCTTGCGCCCGTCATGCTGTCCCCTTTTGCCACAAGGCAAAAATCCGCTCCTATCTCGCTTGAAGCCATAATATAGCTTTCATGATCCTCTTCCGCATATATCGGCTCACCGCAAGCTATCTCTCCGAGAAGAGGAAAACGGCGAAGTGAAATAGGAAAAATATTCTCAAATCCACGTGGAATATCCTTCTTATCGCGAATCGGTGACGCTTCATATCCCAGAAGCCAGCCTTCACTCACATCCAAAGCTTCTGCTATCTTATAAATATAGATCGTTTTAGGCTCATATCCGCCCTTTATATAGGTACTTATTGAAGATTTGCCTATTCCGGTTTTTGCCGAAAGCTCAGATTGCGTCATCTTTCTCAGTGCGAGCCCTTCCTTTATTCTCTCCGAAACAGTTGCCATTGGGATTCCTCCGTTTTAATTTTTTCAACAACATTTTACCACGTTTGTTCAGAAAAGTCAACAGTTTTTCGAAAAAAGTTCAGAAAAATGAATTTTCGAGCTTGACAAATCAACCAATGTGTGGTATGATTAGTTCAGAAAAATGAACAAGGAGGTGATACGGTGTAGATAATAGCATATGAAGAGTAATCCTTACAGTAAGAACTGCGGGGGATTTTGCTGTAAGGATATTTTTCAAAAAATCAAGTTCAGAAAAATGAACAAAGGAGGAAATATGTTCAACGTAAAAATAATTAAATCTAATCTAATTGTTAAAAACAAAGAACCGCTTGCCGCAGGTGCAAGCAAAGTATACCACGTCAGCTTCGATTTTGACGAGGAATGGAACGGACTCCTAAAAAATGTCATTTTCAAGGCAGGTGAAACATCCATTTCTGTTCTGCTTGAAGGAGAAGCCTGTGTGATCCCATGGGAAGTACTTTCAAGCGAAAATATCGGAGAGAAGCTTTGGATCGGGGTTTACGGCTCTGATACCCAAGGAACAAAATTGCCCACGATCTGGAATGAGCTTGAGATCATTCAGGCGGGTGCCGAACTTTGCGGAAGCGGCAGTGAACCTACACCCACTGCCGTTTCTCTCATTTATGACACAGCAAAAAATGCAGAAAGCATGGCAAAAAACGCCGTTGAAGAAGCCTCAAAAGCGGGGGAATATGCCGCCGCTGCGGAAGAATCAAAGGAAGATGCGGAAAAAGCGCGCGATGAAGCGAAAACAGCCGTTGGAAGCGCACAAGGCTATGCAAGGATGGCGTTCGATGAATATG
>CAYPKQ010000242.1:0-3498 GCA_964411355.1 uncultured Lachnospiraceae bacterium | reverse complement strand
ATAATTTCTTTGGCATTTTCTCACCTTTATTGACAAAATCTCATTTTTTCTTTTGACCCGAATGAGTATATCACAGTGACCATATTTTGTCAATAGCTTTTCGAATTTTTCGACAAATTTTTATCCTATCGCACATTCTCGAGGGATTTTCCGTCAAAAAGCTCCTCAAAGCATATGTTATCCTCGTATTCCACTCGCACGCCAAGTACACCAAGGAAGCGCAGCGAAGCATAATTATAGCCGGAAAGAGGTCTGTCAAGGGAATCGTCGGACTGTGCAGAAACCAGAATGTCATTTCCCTCGAAGCCCGTTATCATCAGCGTGTGATAAAAATCGCCGGTTTCGTTTGCAAGCTGTATAACATCCCCTGCCATGGCCTCGCTTCGGCTGATCTCTCGCATAAAAGGACCTATGCCCTCGTTATTCACCATAAAATCATAGAAAAATTCAACCCCCGTCCATGATGGTGAGCGGTCGCTTGAGGAGATAAAATACCAGCCAAAGGTGGGAGTGAAATTCATGGTACAGCTTCCCGCAAGAACGGCTTGGGAAACGAAATTCGTGCAGTTCCCGCCCTGTCCCGTAAAGTCTGTAAAAAGCGGATTCCGCGAAAGTGCCCATTTTTTCGCATATTCAACTGCTCTCATGCGGTCATAAGGTTTCATCAAAAGCATACAACATTCCTCCTCCCTTTTATAATATTCCGCAAAAATATAAAAGGTTAAAGGAATAGCGTGGATTTTTTGCGGCGAGAATAAAGAAAAAAGGGATGATAGGCTTGAAAGAGATAAAGGGAAGAGGAATGAACAAGCTTTGCGCCATCGGAAAGGTGCATTTTTACCGCCAAACGATGCCTATATGCAAAGGGGGCAAAAGAAGGGGGGCCGGAGACGGAATAGCAAATGAACTTCAAAGACTTGAGATTGCATTTCACAGCACCGAAGAGGAGCTTTATGAGGGGGAAAGAAGCGTGCTTCACGAAGAGCTGCATGAGAGCGCAAGGCTTGCGGTTTTTGAAGGCTATGAGGCGGCAGATGCGGTCTTATTTGCTGCGGAGCGCATTTTTTCCCAGCTTTCGCAAAAGGAAGATCCTTATATATCCGAAATGGGAGCGCAGGTGGGCAGAATGACCTCGCATCTTGTGCGGATTTTGTCAAAGGAAAAACCGGATGAGGCTGTGCCCTCACCAAAATCGGTCATACTCATTTGTGAAAACATCACTGTAAAAGAGCTGATGTCGGCATCTCGCTCTATGATTCTCGGAATCGTTCTCTGCGATGTTCCCCCCCTTTCCGAGCTTGCGATTTATGCACATTCGCTGGGTGTGCCGCTTATAATATGCGAGAAGGGCAGATTTTTCAATATTTTGGAGGGAGAAACAGCGATAATTGACGGCGAAATCGGTGTTCTTATAGCCTCGCCGGAGGAGGAGACGGTGGAGCATTATGGAGTGCGTCTTGGCGGCATTGCTTTGAGCAGAGAAAAAAACGGAAGAAAAAACAGAATTATATGCTGTTCAATTGTTGAAGCGTTGCATGGGGAACATGGGATGGGCTTATGCGGCTCTGCGCTTTTACTGAATGTAAGAAAAAAAGGTGGCGAAGAGCTTAATATGGTATTTTCCGCTATCCTTGACGAGCTTGATGGCGGGGAATTGAAGATCATTCTTCCTCGAGAAGAAAAAATGAGAGCAGAAGTCATCTCCTGTGCGATAAAGGCTTCGGGAAAGGGGGAATTTATCCTGCTTTTACCCTCGGCAATTGATATTTCCGCCATCCGCACTCTGAAATATACGCTTGCATCGGAGCTTGAGGAAGAATCGGAAAACATCACCGTAGGAGCTGTTATAGATTGCGGAGCGGCTATTCATCTGATAAAGGATATAGCGGAGGAGACCGCTTTTTTGGCGGTCGATTCGGACTCTCTGACCTCTTCTCTGCTCTTTCCCGAAACAGTACAGGCAAAGGATGAGGAGCTTCTTGATATCGGCACAGAAGCATTTTTAAAAGCGGCGGAAGCTCTTATAGAAGAAGCTAAAAGAAAAGGCTTAAAAATATGCTTTTTCGGAATGACTGCCTCCCGTGATGAAATATGCGAAAAGCTTATTTCCCTTGGCGCAAATGAGATAGCAATTCCCTATTCTTATCTGATCTGAGCTGCTTTTCGGTCTGTTTTTATGTCAAAATGCCTATAAACCCGAGCAAAAAAGTGCGTTTTTTGTCAAAAACGATAAAATGACAAAAAAAAGAAAAAACTGCTTGACAAATCGGGTTTTATTTATTAAAATATTAGATAACGATTATGATGGGAAAAAGGTTCACAAGGCATTAAAGAGAGCCGTCGGGCGGTGCGAGACGGTATGCGGAGTGTTTCCCTACTCCTCCCTGAATCCCCGACCGAAAGGCAAGTGCTTTTTGCTTTCAGATCAAAGATTAATTATCTTTGTCAGATCCTCTCACCCGCTTTGCGGGAACTTTCCCGATGGGCGAGCCTTATAGCCTCTCACTTTGGGAGAGGTGGCACGCTGAAGGCGTGACGGAGAGGGAATAACAAAAAAGGTTGCTCAGTAGACTCGGGCGGCATCTCCCGTTAAAGAGAAGTCTTGTTGATGGACAGGACAATGAGTGGGCGGCACAGCCGTCAATGCAGAGTGGTACCGCGGAGAATATAAGGATATAATCTTCGTCTCTTTTATGCGAAAGTTTATGGCTGTTTGCGTAAAGGAGCTTTTTGTTTTTTTACGGCAAAAATCCATTGCAGCCGAAAGACTGAAAGGAGATTTTTAAACATGAGCACAAATACTACTGCTTCCATGAAAAACGTAAGCAAATATGCACCCCAGTTCTTCACCCCCGAAGGCGTTACAATGGACTGGATGAAAAAAACCATAATAGATAAGCCGCCTTATTGGTGCAGCGTTGATCTGCGCGACGGAAATCAGGCACTGATAGTCCCCATGAGCCTTGAGGAAAAGCTTGAATTTTTTAAGCTTCTCTGCAAAGTGGGCTTCAAGGAGATCGAGGTCGGCTTTCCTGCAGCATCTGAGACAGAATACGAATTCTGCCGCACCATCATCGAGCAGAATCTTATTCCCGACGATGTTACGATCCAGGTGCTCACCCAATCCCGCGAGCATATAATTGCAAAGACCTTTGAGGCGATAAAGGGCGCAAAGCACGCAGTTGTCCATCTCTATAATTCCACCTCGGTGGCGCAGAGAGAGCAGGTATTCAGACGCAAAAAGGCGGAGATTACCGAAATTGCAAAATTCGGCGCAGAGCTTTGCAAAAAATACAGAGAAGAAGCAAAGAAAAACGGAGAAGGCAAGATAACATTCGAGTATTCTCCCGAAAGCTTTACGGGAACAGAACCCGAATTTGCGGCTGAGATATGCAATGAGGTCATTAAGATCTGGAAGCCTACCGAGGATGATAAGGTCATTATCAATCTTCCCGTAACGGTTTCTCACTCGATGCCTCATGTCTATGCAAATCAGGT
>CAYPKQ010000241.1:0-3512 GCA_964411355.1 uncultured Lachnospiraceae bacterium | reverse complement strand
AGCGTTTCTGACAGTTATACAGCACTTGATATATGCAATTTCAGAATACTTCCCGACGGTTCTCTCGAAAAGAGGGAAGGATTTTTACCGATTCTTACCTTGCCAAGTGAGCCAAGGGCATTTATCAGCGCTATTCTTGACGGTGATGAGATGATGTTTTCTGTATGTGGGAACAAGGTGTATGAGGCTGATCCCATTGAGCATACATTTGACGAAATCGGAGAGATCGAAACTTCTTCGGGTAGGGCAGAGCTTTTTATTTGCCATGGCTTTCTCTATCTGCTTGATGACACAGATCTATACAGATATGAGGATGGAGAATTTAATCCTGTTTGCGGATATGTACCCCTATATGCCAAGGAGCTTGACGGAAAAAATAGAGGAGAAATATTTGAGGATATCAATTATCTCTCGGATAGAATACGGCTTCACTTTAATGTGAAGGCGCTTACAAAAACTCTATATTTGGGAATAAAATGCAGTGAGATCTGCTCGATAGTATGTGGTGGTAAAAGCCTTTTGTCAAGCTCTGCTCTTTCTGATGATGGTATGAGTATTACATTTTCCGTAGCCACCGCCGAGGACTGTGAAATATCTGTATGCTTGACTCTTGCTCCCGAAAACATAAGGAGGAGCGAGCTTCTCGAAAAGGAAAGGGCGGTTATCTGCGACGGAGGCGACGCCGGAAGGATAATTCTTTACAGCGGAAACGATCGTGGAAGTATGCTGATCTCGCGAGAGGTTTCAAATTCTTCATATCTTGAATCCGCAGCGGTACATACGAGTGCGACCGATGTATATTTTCCCATTTCCGATAAGCGGATTTTTCCATGCACCGGAGAGGGGATAAACAATATCATAAGAGACGGAAGCAAAATGCTGATCCTTGGTGACAGCAATATCGCAAGCCTTGTTCTGAAGGGAGACAGCATTACTCTTTCTCTTTATGACGGGCATCTGGGCAGCATTTCGGATAATGGGGCTGTTATAGGCGGCAATGATCCATTCATTATATCACGCGGCGGCATATACCGTCTCAGCGGAAAGGGTAATCTTACCGAGAGCGGAGCCGAGTGTATTTCTTCACCAATTGAAGATATGCTCTGCGAGGATTTTTTCTGTCGGGCTGTTGCCTTTTATAACAAAGCTCGCGGTGAGATCTACTTCGGGGATTCCGAGAGCGAGGATCAGGAGGTTTTTGTATATTCTGTTCAGTGCGAAAAATGGTATCGCTTTGACGGCATACCCTTTGATCTTTTCTTCTCCTATAACGGTAAGGTGTGTATGCTTTACGGCAGGTATGTTTTCGCTTTTTCGGAGGATAATTTGCTTGACTCCTCGATAGACGGAACAGTTGAAAGCGAGATAGAAGCCTATTATGAATCAAATCAGCTTGATTTTTCGACGCCTGAGAGACTCAAGCACATCGGCAGAGCCTATATAAAGGCGGATTGTGACGGTGAGAGCTTCAGTATCACACTTGAAGGCGACGGAGGCGGCAAAAGCACTCTTGATATTTCGGATAACGGAAAGGGAATAGGAAAATACCCTACAAAATTCAATGCAAAGACAGGAATCGGACGTTTTTCGGAGATGAATTATATTATCCGTTCAAATTCCATGGGAAGGACAAGAATCATGAGCCTTGTTCTTTCGGCACTGAAATAAGAAAGGAGCTCATATGAAGGAAAAAACAACCAAAACATGGCAGCAATATGAGGCGGGCTGTGATTTTAAGCGTTCCATCGGTCTTTATGAGCGAGTGAGGGAAAATGAGCGTTTCCTGCGGGGTGATCAGTGGTATGGTGCTTCTTCCGGCGATCTGCCAAAGCCTGTTTTCAATATTCTGCGCAGAATAGTTGATTATATGGTCTGCACTGTTTTCTCAAAAAAGATCGCCATTCACTATACCGATGATGATATTCCTTATGAGGAGAACGCCGAAAAGAAGAAAAGGATGCGAAAAGCCATTGAGATGCTCGGAAAACACGCTTCTTTCCGCTGGGAAAAAAACAAGATGGATAAGGTGATACGCAGTGCACTTTACGATGCTGCCATCTCAGGCGACGGAGCAGTCTATTGCTATTTTGATCCCGAAGCTCACAGCCCCACTCCTTTTAAGGGGGATATCGTTACCGAAAACATCGACAATGTCAACCTTTTCACCTCTGATATGAACAAGGCTGATATCCAGAGCCAGGAATACATAATTCTTGCCGGTAGACAGAGCGTTTTTACGCTTCGTGAGGAGGCGATAAAAAACGGAATGTCGAAGAGTGAAGCTGTAAAAAACATCCATCCCGATCTTGACACAGAATGGGGAGCGGGAGACCTGGCACGGAAGGAGCTTGACGGCGATGAAGAGGAAAAAAAGGCTACTTACCTTATCAAATTCTGGCGTGAGGAGGGCAAGGTCTGCTTTGAAAAAACCACAAAGGAATGTGTTATAAGAAGGGTAAGAACCAATTGCACTCTGTATCCGGTGGCATACATGAACTGGTATCAGACCAAAAATTGTTTTCACGGAACATCGCCTGTAAGCGGACTCATTCCAAATCAGAAATTCATAAACCGCGGATATGCAATGGTGATGAAGCATATGGCGGACACGGCATTCTCAAAGGTTGTTTATGACAAAACGAGAATCCCCGAATGGACAAATGAGGTTGGCGAGGCAATTGCCGCCATTGGTTCTGCGAGTGTTTCGGATGCGGTGAGCATTATCCCACCCGGCAAGCTGTCAGACGGATATATGGAGCTTTTGCAAAATTCTATTGCTGTCACAAAGGAAATGATGGGTGCAACCGAGGCGGCACTTGGAAATCTTAATCCTACCAATACAAGTGCGATTCTTGCAATTCAGGAGGCTTCAAAGATTCCTCTTCTCCAAATAAAGGATAATGTCAGCAGCTTTGCGGAGGATATCGCAAATATCTGGGCGGACATGATGTGCGTCTATTATCCTCCCGAGAGACTTATACCTTTTTATGAAAACGGAGAAGCTATTTCCGCCTATGCTGATCTTGATGCGCTTAAGGATACCATGATCCATGCCCATGTTGAGATCTCCGACCCCGAAAGATTCTCGGTAGCTTATAATCAGGTCATTCTTGACAGGCTTCTTGACAGCGGACACATAACATTCAAAGAATATCTTGAGCGCCTGCCCCAAGGCATACTTCTCGATAGAGAAGCTCTTATAGCACGGCTTGAAGAAAAAGAAATAATGAAGGAGGATCAATCTGATGGATGAAGAGATCATGACGGGCGAAAATGAGCCGACTGAGGAAAAAAACGATGAGCTCAGTATGCTCAGAGCACGAAATGCGGAGCTTGAAAAGGCTCTTGAAGAAAGAAAAAGCCTTTCAATGCGGCTTGAAAAAGAGATAGGCGAATTTTCGGATATGTTTCCGGATGTTCCCCTTACCGAGATCCCTGAAGAGATCTGGGATGAGGTCAAAAGAGGTCTGCCGCTTTCGGCATCATATGCAAGGCATGAAAGAAAACGCACT
>CAYPKQ010000240.1:0-3515 GCA_964411355.1 uncultured Lachnospiraceae bacterium | reverse complement strand
TTGATCAAAACTTTCAACTGACTGCGCCCTCACGCACCGACAAATTACTGTTTATCACACAACTTGAGGCGTTTGTGTCTGCATTGGTATCTGTGCCGCTTGTGCTTGCATATGCATCTGCTGCAATTGTGCCATCTCTGCCATTTGCTTTTGCGCTTCTCTCTTTTCTTCAAGGCATTTCTTCGTCGCTCCCGCGCCGGGATAGTGCAGCTGCTCCATCCTATCCCAGAAGAATATAAGAGTGTCAAGCTCGGCGGGGTTTCCAAAAGCACCCGTCTGAAGACCCAGCCTTGTCTCCTGCCACATGGCTTCTCTGTTCTGCCCAAGAGCCGAGGAAGGATCGCAGGAGAAAATAAAATCATCATTCCAGCGATAATGGCCCTCATCATCAACATCAAGGAAGTCATATCGGTTAAATTCCGAATATTCGGTATTCCCGTGAATATCCCTGCTTCTTGTGGGCATCGGAAGATCGTCATAAGCCAGCATCAGCTTGAACATACTCTCAAAAAGCCTTGCCCAGAGAGCATTTTTCATAACTCGCTTGCTCTCCATTCTGCCTGCCGCCTGCGCCGCCGAAAATTCCTTTGCCTTGCCGCTTGTGGCAGTGCGGTCAACTCGTCCGAGATAGGAGTCGGTAACGCCGATAGCCTGCTTTGCTTCCTCATAGATGCGCTCGCGGTATGCTATATCCTGCTCAATAGAGCCCTCAAGGGTGTAAACTCCGAGAAGCTCCTTGTCTGCGGGCTTTTTCAGCCTTATGGTCTTCATTTCCTCATTTTTCTTTGAGAGCTCCGCATCATTGGGAAGAGAAAGAACACTTCCGCTCTTCATCAGCTTGTCGATGATCTTGGCATCGAGACGCTTGATGGTGTTCTGGTAGCTCTCCAGCTTGTCAACATCACTGTCACCGAGGAATGAGCCGAATTTTGATATGTTCTTCTGAAGCAGAATGGGATATGTATTGGGTTTATAAAAGGGGATCTTCACGCCCTCCATGGGCATTTCGATATTGCCTTCTCCGTCAACGTGAACAACGGGGTGCGCCCCCTCGCAAATAACAAAGCCGTCCGAGCGCACGATGGGAGTCATAACCGTCTCATAATCGTCTTTTGTGATCTTGAAGGATGTTCCGCCGCAGTAAGGGCATATCTTTTTGGGCTTTTTCTCCCCTTCGCCCTCGATAATAATCCCGGGATTCAGCCCTTCTGCCTCATCCTCCTCTTCAAGAGCACCGCAGGAGGTGCATTTGCCGGTTCTTCGCGCCTGATAATCCTCAATATCCTCAAGCTCGACATCATTCACCCAACTGTATCTGCCAATACCGCCCTCACTGTTTCTGAAATAGGCGATATTCTGTGTAAGCATCTCTTCCGAGCTTTCGCCATCGAGACTTCTAACCTCGGGTGATTCCTCACTCTCATTTTCAAGATCGACCTTGTATCTGCGCTCAAGATACCCTCTCGTTTGAGGTATTTTGAGGAAAATATAATCCATGTCCTCAATGTCGGTAAATACTCCGTCCTGGGGTATCACCATTTTCGGGTGAATAGCGGAAATGTCGATGCAGCCGCCCTCTCCTTTGCTCTCATCCCATTCGTTTTTGTACAGCGCACCGCCCTGAATTTTGCAAGTGCGCTCGTTTATATCATTAGCAAGAGTAAGAGGCAGCGTTTCTCTGAGGGATACAAGGGTATTTTCAGCGATACGCGCCCGCCATTCATCTTCCTTTCTCTTGGCTGTAACCTTCGGATATGGAATGGTGGAATCGATCTGGCACTCAATGAGCTCTGCACATATGTTCCGAACATAAGCAACTTCAAGGGTCGTATCGTCCTTAACAACCGCCGTGATTCGATTATCTCCTCCGTAAAGCTTCTCTCTTTTGTCCATCTTTTCAAGCTCGTCCGAATATGCAGCTTCCGAAGCGTCGAGCCTCGCTTGCCACATATCGAGCTTTGCACGGTCTTTCGTTTTAATTTGGTTCACCCCATTTCTCTCTCAAATATTCACGCTCTTCGGCGCTTGCGTTTCTGTAATCCTCCCACATGCTATCTGTCCATTCGGTCTTTGCCATAGGAAGGATAACCGTGTATCTTTGATTTGGTCTTATGTAATGCGCAATGGCAAGAGCCATGATGCAGTCATCGTGCGCTCCCTCCTCCGCCTCGGGTCTGAAATCCTCATTTCGGACAAAGGTCTGCATCTCCTCAAGGGTGGTGCGGTCGTTTACAAGCGCGATATCCTCTCGAACCGCCTTTATAAGGGAGGAGATGATCATCGGGCGCGTCTTTTTGTTTGTCACAAATCCATATGCCTTCCTCGTTTTGTGGGTATAATCGTCCACCGTCTCGCGGACATAGAGATTTGGATATTCAAGTCTCTCAAGCTCCGCCGTGGGATAGGTGGAATAGTTGTTTTCAAGAGCCACAAGAGCCTTCTCATACCAAATTCCAAGGCAATATACCTGCCGGGCATATAGATCCTCGTCAAAGGTGTGTCTCAGGGTGCAGACCTGCATTCCCGTGCGGTTGTCAAGAACCTGCGCAACAAAGCTGTCGCTTCCGTCCCCTGCAGTATCGCCGCCGATGACATAAGGAACGCCGCTCTCGGGCTTGTAGTAAACACGGATAAATCCGTCAACCTCATCCTCGGTAAATCGGATGTTGGAAATGTTCTTTCCGTCGTAATCAAATTCAAAATAACCGACCTTCTGCGCCTTCGGAATGTGGAGAAGCCTCTCGGCAATAGAGCGTGAATTGAAAACGCTCTTGCCGGTAATGCCCCAAAAACCGAGACAATAGACCTCGTAGTAATATTCGTCAATGTACTTGAAGGCTTCAAGCACCGCACGGGCTTCCTTATCGAGAAAACGGTTGTCAAGATATGTGCTCTCGTGAGTGCGTATCTTCTTTCTGTCTCTCTCCGGGAGATTTTCGCAGTCGAAAAACCTCTTTTTCAGCCAATGATGGATGGAGATCGGGTTAAAGGACAGAATTATCTGCTTGTAGTAAGCTGTTTTTCCGCGGAGACGAATATCAAGCTGATTGAAATCAGCCTCTCTTATCTCGGAAGCCTCCTCGATCCAGATACCCGTGATGTTGTAGATAGATTTAAGCTTTTCAACATCGTCAAGACCCGCAAAAAGGATCTCCGAGCCGTTCTTGAAGGTGATCTTCATGTCACCTCGGTTTATCTTGTAGCCCTTGCCCCTGTAATGCTCGGCAAGCTGCCCCGAGAGCTGAGAAAAACAGCTTTCACGGATGGTTCTTGCAACCTTTCGGCAAACGAGAAAACGGTGTCCGGGCTCGCTTATGCACCTCTCAAGGAGCTTGCGTCCGACGAAGATCGACTTACCCGAACCGCCCCCACCTTTAAGCACTAAATATCTGTGCTTGTCCTCAAAAAGCGGCATAAAAGTCTCATTGTTTGTGTCAACAAGCTTTTTGTACCATGTGGCAAGAACTGCCAGGCCATTCAGATCAACCGAATAACTTGTAGGGGACGGCGACCTC
>CAYPKQ010000239.1:0-3525 GCA_964411355.1 uncultured Lachnospiraceae bacterium | reverse complement strand
CGTCATGGTAGGGGTCGCCAAGGTTGATAACCTTCTTGATTCCCGTCATTTTGCGTACATATTCCATAAGATCTGCGCTCTTACCTGCGTTTGAGGGATAATGGGTATCTGTAATTGCGATAAAGGAGCGTCCTTCGGGAATTATGCCGATCTGTGCATTTACGTGTTCAAGCCAATAGTCATCAAGCTTTGGAATATCGCAGGAAACATTGCCGTCAAAGACGAAGCTGACCACATTTCCGATCTCGTCACCAAGATTTATGCTTTCGAGAACTATGGGCGTTTCACTTTCGGTACTGAAAATTGCGATCTTTTTGCCTTCGTAGATATGATGGTCGATAAGATATGCTTCAACCTCGCTGTGTCCCGTTTCGATATAGGTCTTGGGGATGCCCTGCATCATCTTATAAACGGGGCTGTCCTCGTCACCTATCTCAATAACTTTATCAAAGAGCATTCCGAAGGTAACGCTGTAAAGCGATGTCTGTTTGTATTCGGGATTTTCGACCTCTGAATATATAACCTTATAGTTACCTGCTTCATCGACCCAAATTTCATAGCCTGTCATAATGAAATCGGTCTGATAATGGGCTTCGGCAAACTTTATGATAGTTACCGTGAAATCAACCGTTCCGTCATCATTCAGAACCTTATTTTTAGCTTCTCCCACATATCCTTCAGAGACATAAATGGGAGTTTTTACGATCTTTTCGGGAGTTTTGAATTCTTTTCCATCAAGAGTGAGGATAGAGGAGGCACTTCCGAAGTCGTTTGTGTATTTTGAATAGTTCTGTGCCGCACCGCAAAGTGCGCCGTATTCAACGAGAGTATAGCCATCGGGGGTAAGATTGTTCTCTCCCGCAAAGCTGAAAATTGAGCGAAGTCCGTTATAGCCTACTGTTCTTACGCTGAAGCCGCGATGGCTCATTCCTGCGACCATAGCCTCGGCAGCGGTAACGCCTGCTTCCTTAAGAGATGTGTAAAGAGCAAGAGCTTTTTCTGTGGAATCTGTTCTGAAAACAAGACCGCCGCAGAGTGCAAAGGCATTTCCAACATTGGTGTCGCCGCCGTAGTAATAGTCACCCGAAAGTGAAGAACAGCCCTTAAAGGCACTATCCATAACTGCTTTGATATTCTCAAAATCTATCTCCGCAAGGGATGTGCAGCCCTCAAACATGGAAGGACCGATGGCGGTGGGTACAATCGTGGCATCGGTATCTCCGGTTTTATAAGCCACATTTCCAAGAACCACCTTTTCGATTGAGGAACAGCCCTTGAACATATTTCTTGAATAAACCGATGTTGATATGGATTCAAGAGAGAAGCCGTCAAGATTTATAACGCCTTCTTCAAAATCCTTCGATGTTCCGAAGGAGGTGAGCTTTGCACAACCTGCGAAAACGCCATTATTTCCCTTACCTCCGGTTGACATCATTCTCTTTGTATCCCACTTGACAGTTTCAAGACCCGGAAGATTTGAGAAGGGATACTGGGAACTTGCATCCTGATATTTCGAAAATGCTGGAACTACGATATGCTTTATATCATTGCGGAAGTTTTCAAGCCAAGCTAAAAAATCCGTGTGTTTGTTGCTGAAATAAAGCTCGCACCAGCCGTCCTTGAGCTTTTTGAAGGTGAGAGTTCCGGTTTCGGTGTCAAAGGACCAGCTGTAATTGCCGTCCACCGTGTCCTTACCGCTTGTTACAAGGGTAGGATCCTCGGCAGTGCCCGTATAGGTGATGTCATTTACTTTGAAGAGGAAGGAAGCATTACGGGTATCTGTGCCTGCCTCATAATTTTTAAGCCATTTTGACATGGGAGTGCCGTTTATGACCTCAAAATTAACCGTTGTTGTGGGTGTGAACCATTTAATGATTCCGCCGGGCAAAGTAGCCGTGCCAACCTTCAAAGTAACCGTCAGCCCCTTTGCAGATTCCTCAAAGAGCTGACTGTTTATAGAAGTGGCATTGCTGAAATCATAAACGCCTTGGGCAGCCTCTGCCTCTGAATAAGCAATTGTAGAAAGATTTTTATTGTTTGCAAGAATATTGTAGGCAGAAAAATCAACTGCAGTTGTGGGAAGAATGATCGTTTTGCAGTTTGCAAGGTTACTGAGTGCGTACTGCTGAATTGCGGTAATACCCGTACTTTCCTCAATAACTACCTTTTCGATTGCCGAAAGATGATCATACCAAGGAATGTTTTTCTTTGCTTCCGCCTGCCAGTTTGCGGGAGTTGTAAAACCAAGGGTGGTGGATTCAGAGCTTCCGCTTATGGTAAGAACCTTTGTTTCTTCGTTGAAGCTCCATGTGTAGCCCGAGCCGTCTGTCTTACAGTTTCCGCCCGCCTCGGCGTTTATGCCAAGCGCTGCAAGAACGAAAAGTGTTCCTATCACAGTCAGTGTGATAAAAAGCTTAAAAATTTTTCCTGCTTTTTTCATAGTTGTTTCTCGTGTTCTTAAAAAATAAGTTCGTTAAAAATAACTCACCTATATTTTACAACATTTATAACAATATTTCAAGCACTTTTGCCGAAAAAATGTGCAGAAATGCTACTTA
Source organism: uncultured Lachnospiraceae bacterium (assembly GCA_964411355.1). Classification (GTDB taxonomy): domain Bacteria; phylum Bacillota; class Clostridia; order Oscillospirales; family CAG-272; genus SIG710. Next base: position 967 of record CAYPKQ010000239.1, on the reverse strand, counting down.
TTGCAAAATCATTTTTTTTCAGCCTCAAAATCAAGCCGTCGCAGGCGGGGATTATATCCCGGCTTCCGTAAAGCACCTCGGATATTTCATAACCATCGTTAATTTTGATCTCGGGAACAAGATCCTTATCCGAATAGTTCAGAACCGATGCAAGAAACGTATTTTCATCCTCGGGATTTACGGTGATTCCGAGATTTCTATCCTCTGCTATGATAGGCTTTGCGTTTATTATATCCTTTGCAACCTCACGGTAGAAAAGATAATAAGGGTCTTTATTAAAGCCGTCCGTTTGACCGAATGCCATGCCCTCAACATCGAAATTGATGAAATAAACATAGCCTTCCCCAAATTTATTGCGGAAGAGGACGGGATTTCCCTCCTCATTTCTGAGAAGAACCTCTGCAGTGATGGCATCAAGGAGCAATTCCTTGCCGCTATAGCAAACTGTTTTTCCGCAGATCCGGGCAGTGTGGCTTACATTTGTCATAAGTCCTTTTGATTCAACTCCGAAGAAGGCAGTCATATCCACAGGATGACCGCCGTTATATGTAACGCAAAGAGTTGCGCCGTTTTTCACCCTTTCGATAAGCTTATCCCAGGTGGGCTTATACATAACAGCCCATCCGGTAACGCTCGGGAGCATATAAAAATCAGAATCGGGAATATTTCCGTCAAGATCATAGGCAATGTCAAGGTCGATGCCCGCCTGCTTGCCAAGAAGAACGGATGCCATTGCAATTTTTTCTCTTTCCTGCTCGAGTGATAGGACGCAAACTCCGTCTGCCTGTCTCTTCGGGAAGCAGTCGGGCATTTTTTCGATAGTCTCCGAAAGCTTTTTCATGGTAAGTGCGACGGACTTCGGATTTCTGTCCTTATCGAAAAGACCGAGCTGTCTTTCCATAAGCGACTAGGTGTAGGGGGCAAAATCCAGATGCATCTTATCCCATGCGCATCACCACTGGTAACC
>CAYPKQ010000238.1:0-3530 GCA_964411355.1 uncultured Lachnospiraceae bacterium | reverse complement strand
ATGGCACGTTATGATATGATTGCCTGTCTAAATACAGCTTGGCGCAGCCAATTATAACAATGCGAAGCATTTCATAACTGATAACTTGCCGCAAGGCAATCATAGTTTGCTCCTCAGTTTGTCCAAGAGATAACAAAAAAGGCTCTGCATAGCAGAACCTTTTTTTGAATTCGACAAGGTCGAAATTATCTCTTTGAGAACTGAGGAGCACGACGAGCGCCCTTGAGTCCGTACTTCTTTCTTTCCTTCATACGAGGGTCACGAGTGAGAAGTCCTGCCTTCTTGAGAGCGGGTCTGTTTGCTTCGTCTGCCTGGAGAAGAGCACGTGCTACGCCATGACGGATAGCACCTGCCTGTCCGGAAATACCACCGCCGCATACATTTGCGATGATATCAAACTTGCCTTCTGCGCCGATTACGCCGAAGGGCTGATTTACAATGAGCTTGAGTGTCTCAAGTCCAAAATAATCATCGATATTACGTCCGTTAATTGTTACGTTACCTGTACCGGGAACGAGACGAACACGAGCTACAGACTTCTTTCTTCTGCCTGTGCCGTAGAAATAAGGCTTTGCACTTGTATACATATCCTATTTACCGTCCTTCCTTAAACTTCATAAGGAGTAGGCTTCTGAGCCTGCTGATTATGTTCTGCGCCTGCATATACCTTAAGGCGTGTGATTGCGGTTCTTCCGATAGAGTTGTGAGGAAGCATTCCCTTAACTGCGAGCTGCATTGCAAACTCGGGCTTTGTTGCCATAAGTGTCTTGTAGTTCACTTCCTTGAGACCACCGATATAACCGGAATGGTGACGGTAGAACTTCTGCTCAAGCTTCTTACCTGTGAGAACAGCCTTTGAAGCATTGATGATTACAACGAACTCACCGCAGTCAACGTGAGGTGTGAACTCGGGACGGTGCTTGCCTCTGAGGATGGTTGCAGCAGCTACTGCTGTCTTTCCAAGGGGCTTACCGGCCGCATCGATCACATACCACTTACGCTCTACGGTTTCTTTTTTTGCCATGAATGTGGACATTTTAGAATCCTCCGTAAATAATATAGTAATTTTTTGACCTCGCATATTATATCACTTCTTTATCCATTTGTCAATAGTTTTTTTGAAAAAAGTTGAAAATTTTAATTTAGATATTCCATACCTCGTTTTTTCTCCGTCTTTCGTATCATTTCCTCGCTTTTTCTAAATCATCATCTATAAGAAAATCTTCTTGAGGCCTCCTCTGCATCCTTTTCAAGGTATTTAATTATCCTTTTTTCATCTTCCAAAAAGTTTTTTCATCCTCTGAATTTATCCTCACGGCAATTCCTATTGCCCCCACGCACTCTTTTCCGTCAAAAATCGCTGCTCCGTATCCGAGACTTATTCTTTCATCGTCTTTCATCAGGACGCAGTTCTTCATAACCTTATTTTTTCAAGCATAGAAAGCTTAATAAAAAGCTTGCGGAGCGATGTAACGGAAAGCTCACCAAGGGTTAAAGGCTTTCCGTAGCTATCCGCAAGAATAGTCAGCAATTTTGTTGCTTTTTGTACTGATTTTATCACGATGATCACCTCGGAAAGAATTATAACATACTCATTTTCATCTGTCAAGATTTCACAATGTGAAATCTTTTGATTCACATAACAAAATTATATATAATAATCTCTGCACAAAATACATGAAAGGAAAAAATATGACACTCAATCAGCCATATTATATTGAAAAAAGAAAAAAACGAAAACCACATTCCCCTTGATCTTGGCAGGGAAATTTGCTTTACTGACAACCCCACCGACAGTATTGATGCTCTGAATTATGACATAAAGACCGATCTTCCGTCATCGCTCTACCACTCGCTTCACCGGGCAGGAATCTTGCCCGATCCGTATTACGGAACAAACAGTAAAAATTTGATTGGGTGGGCGAGAAGGTATGGATTACCGCAAGAAATTCGCTTTAAACTCACAGGGATTTGACGGCAACGCTTTTTTGTGCTTTGACGAAATTGCATTCTATTCAAGGCTTTGGGTAAACGGCACGCTCCTTGGCGACCATGAGGGCATGTTTGGCGGTCTCTGCTGTGATATTAAATAATACCTTGATTTTGGCGGCAAGAACGAAATAACCGTCGAGGTAAACTTAGCGAAAATTTCTTTATGCTGAAGCCAAATGAAGAAAAGACAGTCAGAGTAACAAGCGACAAAAAAGAAATCGGAAATATCAAAATCGGTCTCCGGAACGGCGAAAATATTACTATTTAATAAATAAGGGAGCTGACTCATTTTGAATGAGTCAGCTCCTATTATATACTATTTATAATATCTGTCCGTTTCTTCTTTTACTTCCCTTCTCATTAAAAACAAAAATACAAGATTAAGCAGAGTCATTAAAGCTATGGCAACATCCGAAAGAACCCATATAAGCTCGCCAACCTTCAAATTACCCATAAAAATGCAGAAAATATAAAACACCTTATATATTATTGAAGTGCTTTTTCGTTTTGTAAGATATGTAACCGTGCAATTACCGTAATATGCCCAGCAGATTATTGTGGCAAAAGCAAAGAAAAACACCATTATAGAGATGATCGGAGCGGCTGATCTTCCGATTGCAGCTCCGTACGAAGCCAGAACCAGCTTCATCTCCTCACCCGGCAAAAAATCCGATGTTTTGTCCCCAAAGACACATAAAATCGAGAGTGCGGTAAGTGTACAGAGCAAAACTGTATCAATAAATACCTCTACAATTCCCCATATTCCCTGCTCTGCACCGCTTTTGGCATTTGACGCAGAATGAGCCATTGGTGCTGTGCCGCATCCCGCCTCGTTTGACAAAATTCCTCTCATAGTTCCGTATCTTAATCCCTCAGACATAACAAATCCGAAAATACCTCCACCTGCACTTTTAAAATCAAAGGCATCCTCGAAGATCAATTTTATGACAAAGGGGAGATTCTCGCCAAAGACTACAATCACAAACAGCGAAATCAGAACATATAATAAGGTCATAACGGGGATTATAACGCTCGTAAGAGGAGAAATATCATGAATTCCGCAAATGATAACAGCACCGCATAAAATCGCAAGAATAACTCCGATAAATGCAGGTGACACAGAAGATATCTCCGAAAAAGAGCTTGAAACAGCATTTGCCTGGAGCATACAGCCCATGGAAACGGAATTTAATAGACAAGCCAAGGCAAAAAAAGCCCCCACTGCTCTTCCAAGCTTTCCACCAATCAAATCCTCAATATAATACATAGCTCCGCCGTGGAAACCGTTTTTTGTGCGTCTGCGGTGGTTGTGAGCAAGCAATATCTCCGCATATTTCAGCACCATAGCCGCAAAGGCACTTAAAATCATCCAAAAAACAGCACCGGGACCGCCGAGTATTATCGCATCTGCAACACCAACGATATTTCCGACACCAAGTGTCCCTGCGAGTGCGACCGTAAGCGCACCAAAACTTGATTCTCCCCGCCCATTCTCTTTATTTAAAAGAACCGAAAAAGCTTTTTTCGGCTTTGCAATG
>CAYPKQ010000237.1:0-3547 GCA_964411355.1 uncultured Lachnospiraceae bacterium | reverse complement strand
GTAGCGGGACCGTCGGCAATCACCTGACCTACCTCGATCTCCTCTCCTCTCTCAACGATAGGCTTCTGGTTTATACACGTGCCCTGGTTTGTTCTCTTGAACTTGATAAGTCTGTACTTATCCTTTGTTCCTTCATTGTTTCTGATTACGATCTCATCAGCATCAACGCTTTCAACTACACCTGCGTTCTTTGCGAGCACAACTACGCCCGAATCGCAAGCTGCCTGATACTCCATACCTGTTCCGACGATAGGAGACTCTGTAAGCATAAGCGGAACTGCCTGCTTCTGCATGTTTGAACCCATGAGCGCACGGGTATTATCGTCATTCTCAAGGAAGGGGATGCTTGCAGTTGCAACAGAAACGACCATCTTAGGTGAAACGTCGATAAGGTCTACCTTACTCGCCTCGATCTCGATAAAGTCTGCCTTATCACGAGCAGTAACCTTCTTGTTTACGAACTTTCCGTTCTCATCAATAGGCTCGTTTGCCTGAGCGATAAGGTATTTATCCTCAACGTCTGCAGTCATATAAATAACTTCATCCGTAACATAGCTATCGATCTCACCGTTCTCACCTTCGACGTGCTTAACAACACGGTAAGGAGCCTCGATAAATCCATAATCGCTTATGCGGGCATAGGTGGAAAGATAGGAAATAAGCCCGATATTAGGTCCTTCGGGGGTCTCGATGGGACACATTCTACCGTAATGGGTATAGTGAACGTCACGCACGTCAAAGGAAGCACGGTCACGGGACAGACCACCGGGACCAAGTGCAGAAAGACGTCTCTTATGAGTAAGCTCTGCCAGCGGGTTCGTCTGGTCCATGAACTGAGAAAGCTGTGAAGAACCGAAGAACTCGCGGATAGCGGTTGCAACGGGTCTGATATTGATAAGAGCCTGGGGAGTAAGCTTCTCATTATCTTGAGTTGTCATTCTCTCCTTGATTATCTTATCCATTCTTGTGAAGCCGATGCGCATCTGGTTCTGGAGCTGTTCGCCAACAGAACGGATACGGCGGTTTCCAAGGTGGTCGATATCGTCATAAACGCCAACATCATGTGAAAGACCAAGGAGATAGTTAATGGTTGCAAAGATATCGTCCTTTGTTATATGCTTGGGACAAAGCTCTGCAATTCTGCGGCGGCAGGTCTCCTTAATTGCGTCAACATCGCCTCCGCACTCCTCCATGATCTCAAGAAGGACATTTGTTCTTACCTTCTCCTTGATTCCGCAATCACGGAGATCAAATCCCAGAAGGCTCTCGGGATATATCGTATTATTACCGAATACCTTAACAATGGTTCCGTCGTCAAGCTCGATCTTACAAGCGTTTACAGCATTGCGCTCAACATTTGCTGCCTTTTCGGAATCCATGATCTCGCCTGCTTCATAAACAACCTCACCCGTAAGGGGATTAATCACCGCATCTGCCAGCTTATGACCGCGAATTCTGGAAGCAACAGACATCTTCTTATCGAACTTATAACGTCCTACAGGAGCGATATCATATCTCTTGGGATCAAAGAAATAGTTATTCAGAAGTGTCTGAGCACTTTCAACCAGCGGAGGCTCACCGGGACGGAGCTTCTTATAGATCTCCTTCAGTGCCTCAATGCCGGGAGTTGTTCTGTTTCTGAGAGCGAGCTCCTCGGATTCGTCCTTTTCAAAGGTAACGACGAGCTTTTCCTCTTCACCGAACATCTCGTAAATATCCGCCTGACTCATTTCACCTTCCCCATTCGGACCTACGCTGAGGGCACGGATGAACATGGTAACGGGAAGCTTGCGGTTTTTATCTATACGAACGTAGAAAACGCCGTTGACATCGGTTTCGTATTCAAGCCAAGCACCGCGGTAAGGAATTACCTGTGCAGTATATGTTCTCTTACCGGATTTGTCTATATCGGAAGCATAGTACATACCGGGAGAACGAACGATCTGCGAAACGATAACACGCTCTGCGCCGTTAATAACGAAGGTACCGTTATCTGTCATGAGCGGGAAATCGCCCATATAAATATCCGTCTGCTTGATCTCGCCTGTTTGCTTATTGGTGAGACGAACGTTTACACGGAGGGGAGCAGCATAGTTTGCATCTCTCTCCTTACATTCCTCAACGGGATATTTGGGGGTGGGGTCGATGGTGTACGACAGAAAATCGATCCGGAGATTTCCCGAATAGTCTGTTATAGGGGAAACATCCTGAAGCACCTCACCGAGACCCTCCTCAAGAAACCACTTGTAGGATTTGGTCTGGATCTCGAGAAGATTAGGGAGCTCCAAAGTTGTGCGAGCTTTAGAGAAGCTCATTCTGACGTTTTTTCCAAGTCGTTGTTCTTTAATAACCATGAAAAAACACTCCTTTTTGAATTCTTGCCTTGATTACGTTAAAAAACGCTTGTCCGCTGCGACGAACAAAAGAAAATCGGGGATTTTTGATGTAAAATTTGTGGAAATTTTTGCCTTTAAAAGCCAAAAATGGGCATTTTAGAGCAATTATAATTATAGGATAAAATTATACCACATTTCACACCTTTTTGTCAAGGATTTTTTCGGGTATTTATTACACAAAATAAACGAAAATCGCTGCGTGTTTTAGGGCACAATCACGAATTTACAAAATTCTGTAACTTTTGTGCTTACAATTTGTAACTTTAATGTAAATTATACTTTCGTCTTATTATCACAAAAGCAACCTAAAATGCATAGAATTACCAGTGGAGGTGATTTTATGAACAATCCTTGCTCATGCAAGTGCAAATACAACTGCACTCTGCTTACCTTTATTGCCGGTCTTGTAATAGGAATAGTAACCGCTTTCCTTCGAATCACGGCAGTCATAACTGTAACACCCGCCTTTCTCTGGGTTCTCTTTGGCATCTCGATAGGATACCTTTTACTGACACAGACCGCTTCTGTATTCATCCGAGATTGCAGTCAATGTATAAGAGAAACACTATCCGCTGTCCTGTTCGGTGCTCTTGCAACGGTACTGCTTTCTGTTGTGCTTCTTGGAATTTCATTTGCCGCAACAAGCATTGTGGGGGCTATTTTAACAGGTCTTTTGCTCTTCGCTTTCTCATTCACTCTCGGAAGCAGCGCTTGCCTGACAAAAAGCCTTTCCTGCTCCGAAGATTAACTTTATAACAAAGTCATAAATCTATATGCTATCATTTATATGAAATATTGAATGTAGAAAAAGCACAAAACAGAGCCGAAAATCGGTCACATGGAAATTAGTGTTTCCATGTGACCGATTACGGCTTCTTTTGTGTTTGACTTATATCGGTTTAACTATTGGCTGTGCTACAATTCTGCCGCTAATATTGTTTGCCAAAAAGCAACAAGATAAAGAATATTCTATGTCAGATTCACATTCTGTTTTGCAAGATATTGACAAAGCAGAGCCATATCCCGACGGTCGACATTACCGTCACCGTTACAATCCGATTCATCGGGTTTAATTGAGACATTCCCTCTTATAAGATACCTTACAAGGAGCACACCATCCTTGACATTGACCACCATATCACCGTTAACAT
>CAYPKQ010000236.1:0-3554 GCA_964411355.1 uncultured Lachnospiraceae bacterium | reverse complement strand
CTCATAACGACAGAGGATGTGCAGTTGCAGACAGCGAAATGGGTCTGCTTGCAGGCGGTGACAGAATTGAGGGTACTCTCTTCGGAAACGGTGAGAGAACGGGTAATGTGGATATCGTTACCTTGGCACTCAATATGTATTCCCAGGGCATCGACCCGGGGCTTGATTTCACAAATCTGCCCGAGATAACAAAGGTATATGAAAAGGTTACCCGTATGCACGTATATGAAAGACAGCCATATAGCGGTCAGCTTGTTTTTGCAGCCTTCAGCGGCTCTCATCAGGACGCTATTGCAAAGGGCATGAAGCACCGAGTGGAAAAGGACGCAAAGATCTGGAACGTTCCATATCTTCCCATCGACCCCTCCGACATCGGCAGAGTTTATGAGGCAGATGTTATCCGCATAAATTCCCAGTCGGGCAAGGGCGGAATCGGTTATATTCTCGAAACACAGTATAGCCATATGCTGCCGCCTAAAATGCGCGAGGCATTCGGATATCATGTCAAGAGCATTTCCGACCATGAGCACAGAGAGCTTCAGGCAAGCGAGGTTTACGATATCTTTATGCGTGATTTCGTAAATCTTACAGCCAATATCGAGGTCAAAAAGGCAATTTACGAGGATATCGGTGAAGATATCAGAGCTACTTGCTCGATGATTATTGATGGTGTGGAAAAAGAGGTAGTTACCGACGGAAACGGCCGTCTTGATGCGGTTTCAAATGCGATCCACTCTATCACGGGCCTTGATTACGTCCTTGAAAGCTATACACAGCACGCTCTTGAGGGCACAGCAAGCTCAAAGGCGGCATCATACGTTAGCATTAAATATAATGACAGCATATATTGGGGTACGGGAATCAGCCACGATATCATCAAGGCGTCGGTAAGAGCACTGGTCAGCGCAGTCAACAGACTTATTGACGCAGAAAAAAGCAAATAAGGAGTTCATATAAAATGAAGATGACAGGTGCAGAGATCATCGTAAATACCCTCATTGAGCAGGGTGTTACCGATGTTTTCGGTTATCCGGGCGGTCAGGTTCTCAATATCTATGACGCCCTCTATAAAAACAGCGACAGAATAAATCATATCCTCACGGCTCATGAGCAGGGTGCGGCACACGCCGCCGACGGCTATTCCAGAGCCACGGGAAAGGTTGGAGTTTGCATTGCAACCTCAGGTCCCGGTGCAACAAATCTCGTTACCGGAATCGCAACCGCAATGCTCGATTCTGTTCCCATGGTAGCCATCACGGGAAATGTTCCCTGCCCCCTTCTTGGCAGAGACAGCTTCCAGGAGATCGATATCGTTGGCGTTACTCTCCCCATAACGAAGCATAATTACATAGTAAAGGACGTTGCGGATCTTGCAGATACCATCCGTGAAGCATTCAGCATAGCGAAGAGCGGCAGACCCGGTCCCGTTCTCATCGACGTTCCAAAGGACGTACAGATAGCAGAGTATGATTTCGAGGAGCAGGCGATTTCTCCCAAGATTCCTCTTCCCAAGGCAAAGCAGAGCGAAATTGACGAGGCTGTTGCAATGATAAAGGAAGCAAAGCACCCCTATATCTATATCGGCGGCGGTGCGGCAGGTCTTGGAATGGGCAAAGAGATAATGGCTCTTGCCGAAAAGATAGATGCTTATATCGGATGCTCCTTTATGGGACTTTCCGCTATTCCCAATACCTGCGAAAGATTCCTCGGTATGCAGGGAATGCACGGTCATTTCGCTTCCTCTATGGCGCAAAAGGATTCAGACCTTATTTTGGCTGTAGGAGTCCGTTTCAGCGACAGAGCTACGGGAAATACTGCAAAATTTGCAAAAAACAGCAAGATAATTCAGCTTGACCCAGATTTTGCGGAGATAAATAAGAATGTAAATGTTGAGCTTGGCATAGTTGCCGATGTTTATGACTCATTTACAAGAATTTCAGCAGCTCTTGATGAAGTGAAGCATCCCGAATGGGTTGAAGCGGTGGAGGCTCTGAAGAAAAAAGAAGCAGAGCTTGAAGCAAAGGCTGAGGAAAGAGCAAAGGGCGCACTTACACCCAAAAAGGTGCTTGATATAATCAATGAAAAGAAGCCTGAAAAGACAATTTTTGCCACCGATGTCGGTCAGCACCAGATGTGGACAGCGCAGTATGCGGCTTTTGACGGTCCCCGTCGCTTCGTTTCCTCGGGCGGTCTTGGAACTATGGGCTTTGGTCTCGGTGCGGCACTTGGTGCGCAGGTGGGCAGCGGTGATACAACAGTGCTTATCACGGGCGACGGAAGCTTTGGTATGAACCTCAATGAGGCGGCAACCGCAGTTTCATATAATATCCCCGTTATCATCGTTCTTATGAACAACGGTGTGCTTGGAATGGTTCGCCAGTGGCAGACTCTCTTCTTCGGAAAGAGATACTCCAACACAGTGCTTGGCAGACAGACAGATTTTGTTAAGCTTGCAGAGGCTTTCGGAGCACTTGGAATAAGAGCCTCAACCCCCGATGAGTTTGCAAAGGCTTTTGAAGATGCTCTTGCAGCGGGCAGACCTGTTATTATCGATACCTTGATCGATAAGGACGAATTCGTGCTCCCCATGCTCCCCCCCGGCGGATCTATTGACGATATTATTACCGACAAGGAGGAGGCTACAAAATGAGTAAGTTTGTAATTGCTGTTTATGTTGAAAATAAAGCCGGTGTTCTTACAAGAGTAACAAGCATGTTCACCCGCCGCGGCTTCAATATTGATGCGCTAACCGTTGGTGAAACCGAAAACCCCGACTATTCGAGAATTACAATTACCCTCGACGGCGATGATTACATGCGTCAGATGCTGATAAATCAGATGAAGAAGCTTTACAACATCAAAAAGGTTGAGGTTCTCGACGATGCTCCGATCACCCGTGAGCTTATGCTCATAAAGGTTAAAAATAATAGGGAAACTCGCTCTGATGTGCTTGATGCAACAAATGTTTATAGAGCAAAGGTCATTGATTACACAGCCACCGAGCTTTGCATCGAGATTACGGGCGACCCCACCAAGATAGACGCATTTGTAAAGCTCATGGAGCCTTACGGAATTCTTGAAATGTGCCGCACGGGTATCGTTGCTCTTGAGCGCGGCGCAGGTACGCTTTTGAGTAAATAATCTGCCTTCCCTTGCAGGGAAGGCAAAGGACGATTTGTTACACTACATAAAAAATTTTATATGTAAATAAAAGGAGAAATTATCATGGCAAACATTTATTATCAGCAGGATTGCGATCTTAACAAGCTGAATGGCAAAACGGTCGCTATTATCGGTTACGGCTCACAGGGTCACGCACATGCGCTCAACCTCAAGGAATCCGGCGTAAACGTTATCGTTGGTCTTTACGAGGGCTCAAAGAGCTGGGCAAAGGCTGAGAGCCAGGGTCTTAAGGTTATGACAAGTGCAGACGCTGCAAAGGCTGCTGACCTTATCATGATACTTATCAATGACGAAAAGCAGGCAAAGCTCTATAAGGAGAGCATCGAGCCTAACCTCACAGAGGGCAAGACTCTTGCATTTGCACACGGCTT
>CAYPKQ010000235.1:0-3560 GCA_964411355.1 uncultured Lachnospiraceae bacterium | reverse complement strand
TTCTCGGAATATTCTCGTAGAAGCCACCGCCTGTAATATGAGAAATTCCCTTAACATCAACCTTTTCGATAAGAGAAAGAACGCTCTTAACATAGATCTTTGTAGGTGTAAGAAGTGTTTCCGCAATGCTCTTGCCTGCGAGATCATCGCAAGGAACATAAAGCGAGTCCGGATTATTGTCGATATCGAACACACGGCGAACAAGAGAGAATCCGTTTGAATGGATACCGCTTGATGCAAGTGCGATAACAACATCCCCCTCTGCCATTCTCTTATTATCAAGTATCTTTTTCTTATCAACGATACCCACAGCAAAGCCTGCAAGATCATATTCATCCACGGGCATCATACCGGGATGCTCTGCAGTTTCGCCGCCGATAAGAGCTGCGCCCGACTGAACGCATCCTTCCGCAACACCCGAAACGATCTCTGCGATCTTCTCGGGGATATTCTTGCCGCAAGCGATATAGTCAAGGAAGAAAAGAGGTCTCGCACCGCAGCAGATAATATCGTTCACGCACATTGCAACCGCATCAACACCGATAGTATCATGCTTATCCATAAGAATAGCCATCTTGACCTTAGTTCCGCATCCGTCTGTACCCGAAACGAGAACAGGCTCTTCCATTCCCGCCATGGGAAGTCCGAAGCAGCCGCCAAAGCCGCCAACATCGTCAAGGCAGCCCTCATTTCTTGTGCGTGCAATATGCTTCTTCATAAGCTCAACGGCCTTATAGCCGGCAGTTATATCAACGCCCGCCGCCGCATAGCTCTCGGAAAATGATTTATTACTCATCTTTTTTTAGTTCCTTTCAAAAGTTTTATTCCTTGCCGTTCCAGCAATAGGTGCAAAGCTTGCACTTATCAATTCCAATTGCCTTGATTATTCCCTCAAGGGACTGAAATTCAAGAGTTGCGAATTTGAATTTCTCGCATATCGCTCTTCTCAGCCTTTTTCCGCGCTCGGTGGCACCGTCGCTGTATTCCTCAATGTATTTGATACCCTCTTCGCCCTCAAGCTCGTCTATAATTCTTCTTGCGATAAGCTCCATCTCGTTTCTTGAAGAGGTGAAATTAAGATACTTACATCCGTACATGATAGGCGGGCAAGCCGAGCGCATATGAACATTCTTCGCTCCGTTATCATAAAGGAAATCAACCGTTTCCTTTATCTGTGTTCCTCTCACAATAGAGTCGTCCACAAAAAGAAGATTTTTACCCTGAATAAGCTCGTGAACGGGAATCTGCTTCATCTTTGCGACCCTGTCTCTGTCCCTCTGATTTGCGGGCATAAAGCTTCTGGGCCATGTTGGAGTGTATTTTATGAACGGACGGGCAAAAGGCACTCCGCTCTTATTGGAATAACCGATAGCATGGGGAGTTCCCGAATCCGGGACGCCGCAAGCATAGTCGATATCCCGGGCAAGTCCTCTTTCTCTGTCCGTTTCAGCCATTATCTCGCCATTGCGATATCTCATGCACTCAACATTCACGCCCTCATAATTCGAGGTGGAATAGCCGTAATATGACCAAAGGAAGGCGCATATCTTCATATCCTTCCCCGGCTCTGCAAGCCTTTCTATCTTATCTGCGGAAAATTCAACTATCTCACCGGGACCAAGCTCTCTTTCGTCCTCAAAGCCAAGCTTTTTATAAGCAAATGATTCAAAGGTAACGCAGTATCCGTCCTCATTTTTGCCGATAAGCACGGGAGTTCTGCCCATCTTATCTCTTGCGGCAATGATATTTCCGCCGTTTTTCAAAATGACGATGGAAGCAGAGCCTTCGATAACGTCCTGAGCAAATTTAATGCCCTCGGCAAAGCTGTCTTTAAGACCGATGAGCGCCGCAACAAGCTCTGTTGAATTGACCTTGCCGCCTGTCATTGCATTGAACTGACCGTGAGTATGGTCAAAATACTCACGAAGAAGCTCGTCGGCATTTTTAACCGCTCCAACGATGCAGATGGCAAAAGTTCCGAGCTTTGAGCGTATAAGAAGAGGCTGCGGATCGCTATCGCTTATACAGCCGATTGCGCTGTTTCCGCTCATCTCATCGAAAATATTTTCAAATTTTGTTCTGAAAGGCGAGTTTTGTATATTGTGAATTGATCTTTGCAGTCCGTCGGTTTCGTTATAAGCCGCAAGTCCTGCCCTGCGTGTTCCCAGATGTGAATGGTAATCCGTCCCGAAGAACACGTCCATCATTGCGTCACGCTTCAGTGCCGCGCCGAAAAATCCACCCATGTGTGTCTCCTTGTTTTAAGTGAATAAGTGAAAAACCAACAATTATGCGAAGAAAAGCTCGGAAAGAGCCATGGGGTCGATATACTGACCATCCTTATAGACACGCATATTTCCGGATGCGATCTCGTCGATAAGCATAACCTTTCCTTCTGCGTCATAACCGAATTCAAACTTGATATCATAGAGAACAAGTCCCTTTTCCTTAAGATCGTCAGCAACGATCTGTGTGATCTTCTGAGTCATTGTTTTGATATCGTCATACTGCTCCGCTGTCATAACACCAAGGTCAACAAGACCATCCTTTGTTACGAGCGGATCGCCCTTTTCGTCGTTCTTGAACGTTGTTTCAACATATGCGGGAAGATCGTCGCCCTCATTGCAATAGTCGCTATAGCGGCGATAGAATGAACCGACTGCCTTATGACGGCAGATAACCTCAAGTCCCTTGCCGAAGGGCTTTGCAGGAAGAACTTCCATTGTTGTGTCTGCAAGATCTGCGCTGATATAGTGAGTCTTTATGCCTGCGGCGTTTACCTTTTCAAAAAAATAGATGGACATACGGAGGTTAACATCTCCCACACCCTCAATTGTAAGACCTACCGAATTTTCACCCGGATCAAAAACTCCGTCCTTGCCTGTGCAGTCATCCTTGAATTTGAGAAGATAGTTTCCATTGTCGAGTGCGAAAACGTCCTTTGTTTTTCCTGTGTAAACGAGTTTCATTTTTTCATTCTCCTTATGTAAATTAAAATTTTACTTATTGAATTCCGCTTCAACTGCGGCGTTCTTTTCCAGAACCTTTTTAGCATCCGAGGCTCTTCTTGCATCGAGCTTTGCAGAAAGCTCATCATCACCGATTGCCAGCATCTGTGCGGCAAGCAAAGCGGCATTGGCGCCTCCGTCAATGGCAACAGTAGCTACAGGTATGCCTGCGGGCATCTGAACTGTTGCGAGAAGGGCATCAATGCCGTCAAGATTCGTAGATTTGCATGGTATTCCTATAACGGGGAGAGTTGTGTTTGCTGCAACTGCGCCCGCAAGATGAGCCGCCATTCCGGCAGCCGCTATCATAACACCAAAACCATTCTTTTTCGCATTGCGTGCAAAATCCCCGGCTTCGCAAGGAGTTCTGTGTGCGGAATATACATGCACCTCAAATGGTATCCCGAGGGACGAGAGGGTATCTGTGCATTTGCGAATAATGGGAAGATCACTGTCGCTGCCCATTACAATTCCAACTTTTTTCATAGTAACCTCCATAAAAAATTAAAAGGGTGCACTTATTCCGCTATGAGGAATCAAGTGCGCCCAGAC
>CAYPKQ010000234.1:0-3705 GCA_964411355.1 uncultured Lachnospiraceae bacterium | reverse complement strand
TTATCTGCCTTCCCTTGCAGGGAAGGGGGGACCGCTTGCGATCCCCCTTCTCTGCAAGAGAAGGCTAAGAACGCACCGACAAATTACTTTTTATAAAGAAAGGAAAAAAGACTTGGAATATACAAAGGAATGGACACAGCTCAGAGTCACTGTTAAGCTGGAGCTGCTTGATGCGGCAACCGCTATTATGAGCATGATTGATAACAACCTTATGATAGAGGATTATAGCGATATAGACCTTAAAAGCGTTTACGGAGACCTTATTGACGAGAGCCTTCTGAATGCTGATAAAACCATCGCTTCAATTTCTGTATTTATCCCTTGCGAAAAAAGCCCCACAGATGCTATGGCATTCTTGCGCGAACGCTTTAACGCAGAGAACATAGACGCTAAATTTGAGCTTATCGGTGTAAACGTGGATGACTGGGCTAATGCCTGGAAGGCGTATTATAAGCCTATCCGCATCGGAAAGCATATGGTCATCGTTCCCGCATGGGAGCACTTTGAGCCTCTTCCCGACGATATAGTTGTCCGCATGGATCCCGGAATGGCATTCGGTACGGGAACTCACGAAACTACCCGTCTCGTTATCGAGCTTCTTGAAAAGTATGTCGAAAAAGGACAGAGAATGCTCGATGTGGGAACGGGAAGCGGAATTCTTGCCATTTGTGCTTCAAAGCTTGGGGCAGAACACTGCGCAGCGTATGATATTGACCCCGTTGCGGTGAGAGTTGCAAGAGATAATATTGCCGAAAGCGGTCAGCAGAATATTACCTGCGAGGTATCAGACCTTCTGAAGCAGGTTTCCCTTGAGGGCGGTCAGTATGACATAGTAACTGCAAATATCGTTGCGGATATCATCATAAGAATGGCACCCGATATCGGAAAATATATGAAAGACGGTGCGCCTCTTATCGCTTCGGGAATCATCACCGAGCGCAAGGACGAGGTACTTGAGGTTCTACTTGCTAATAACCTAAAGCTTGTGGAAATTCTTGAGGATAACGGTTGGTGCGCTATTGTTGTGGAAAAGTAAAAAACAAAAGGACAGCAAGCTGTTTGCTGTCCTTTTTATGCTTTATAATGATTACTGCTTTCCCGGTCTCCAAATCGGAGACCAACCTTGGTCATCATTCGTCTCCGGAGCTTGGGAGGAGGTTGTGATGGTATCGGTAAATTTGACTTTTATAACTTGGAATTTTGGTGCCAAATAATCTTTCATAATATTCTCCTCCCCACAATTAAAATGTTATTTTGGGTATGCTAAAATGATGTAATGCAAATATTATAGCATTTTTTACTGTTTTTGTCAAGATTAAAGAATAATATGAATGGGAAGACCGTTTTTATATTCGATATCAACCTCGCCCCGGATGAGGGGAAGGAGATAATCGATGCAGGCGTCTGTCAGATGGTTGCCCTCTGCATTTATAAATTCATCGGGAACGATCTTTTCCTTGTTTGCAACATCGTGAACATTAACAGTTCCTACCTCAACCTTATAGGGTGCGTCTGAAACTCTGTTTATGCTCATCATAACTCTGCTTGCGCCCTCTGCTGCCGCATGAACTGCACTCTTTCCAACCATAACAGATTCATCAAGGTCGGTTTTTGAAGCAATGTGAGAAGCACATCTCTGGCAAAGATTAAGCTCAATGGAACGAACCTTGCAGCCGATCTTTTCCTTGATAGCATTTTCGAGTGCCTTGCCGCTTCCGCCCAGATACTTATGACCGAAAACGTCTGTTGCGCCGCTCTGCGTGGAAGAACCAACATAGTTGCCCTCTGCATCTCTGATACCCTCGGAAATTGCGATAACGACATTTGGATGCTTGTCAAGTGCTTTCTTTACGTCCTCGAAGAATCTGTCCATATCGAATGCTTTTTCGGGGAGGTAAACAAGATCAGGCTCAGCACCACAGATATGTCTGCCGAGAGCCGAAGAGGCAGCAAGCCAGCCGGCATCTCTACCCATGATCTCGATGATGGTAACAGCCTTTACATCATAAACAGCACAGTCGCGGATGATCTCCTGAGTTGTGGCTGCTATATATTTTGCCGCAGAACCGAAACCGGGTGTATGATCGGTAACGGGAAGGTCGTTGTCGATGGTCTTCGGAACACCGATAACTCTCATCTCATAGCCGCAAAGCTCGCTGTATTTTCCAAGCTTGTCAGCGGTGTCCATAGAGTCGTTTCCGCCGATATAGAAGAAATATCTGATGTTATTTTTCTTGAAGATCTCAATAAGTTTTTCGTATGTTTCGTCTCCCATAACTGCCTCGGGAAGCTTTTTTCTGCAAGATCCGAGTGCTGCTGCGGGGGTGTGCTCAAGGGTTTTCAGTTTGCCTTCGTCATCAAAAACCTCAAAAAGGTCGATAAGATTCTCTTCAAGAAGCCCCTGAATGCCGTTCCTCATACCATAGAGCTTGGGAATGATGCCTTCTTCTCTGAGCTCCATTGCGCCTCTGATAACTCCGGAAAGAGTTGCGTTGATTGCCGCCGTAGGGCCTCCGGACTGACCTACCACAGCATTTCCGATAAGCTTGTTCATTTTTTCTCCTTTTCTCCTTAAAAGCAAATTTTACCGAATATATGATACCACTTTTCACTGTTTTTGTCAATGTACAGGCAAAAAAATCATCCTTTTGCATAAAATTTAAAAGAAAAGAGGTGATTTTTTGCTTACATTTTTGCTTGGTGCAACCTTTAAGGCGGCTTGCATGATACTTGGTATCGAGATGCCGCAAAATTTTCCGCCACCGCTGCGGGAGGAAGAGGAGAAAAAATATTTTGAGCTTAAATGCATGGGGGATGAGAAGGCGAGAGAAAAGCTGATATTGCACAATCTCCGCCTTGTTTCCCATATCGTGAGAAAATACTATTCCACAAGCAAGGAGAGTGAGGACCTTGTTTCTGTGGGAACAATAGGACTTGTAAAAGCTGTGGATTCCTTCAATATGAAAAACGGAGCAAGATTTGCCACTTATGGCGCAAAGTGTATTCAAAATGAGATACTTATGTATTTCAGATCAAAAAAGAAGCTGGCGGGGGAGGTCTCGATAAACGAAACGATAGATATCGATAAGGATGGAAACCCTCTTACATATATTGATGTTATCAGCAGCGAGGAATCAATGTGCGAGGAGGTGGAGCGCGCCATAAGATCATCAGACGCCAGGCGATTGGTTGACAGCATACTAAACGACAGAGAACGAAAAATAATCTATCTTCGTTACGGGCTTTCGGGCGGTGAACCTCTGCCGCAAAGGGAGGTTGCGGAAAAGCTTGGGATCTCAAGATCCTATGTCAGCAGAATAGAAAAAAGTGCTCTCGAAAGGCTTCGGGAGGTTATGGGAGACTAAAAAACGATAATTCAACATTTTTAGGTATTTTCACTGTCAAAACGATGTTTTTTGCGGTGAAAATACCTTTTTTAATTGCCTTTTTATGTATTTATTCGACATTTTCATTGCATTGTGATGCTTTTTTTGCGAAAAATTCAAAAAAATGTCGGTTAATGCCCGAAAATTATCGACTGTATATGACAATGGATATTGCTGAAAGAAATTACATATTATGGAAAGAACATAAATAATTGTAAATCTATTTTCCTAAAAAATGGAAATCAAGGCACTTTTTTGGTGGTTTTGCGAAAATTTTTTTGAAAAAATTAAATATTTTTTCCAAAAACTATTGCATTTT
>CAYPKQ010000233.1:0-3780 GCA_964411355.1 uncultured Lachnospiraceae bacterium | reverse complement strand
CATATTCATCGAACGCCATCCTTGCATAGCCTTGTGCGCTTCCAACGGCTGTTTTTGCTTCATCGCGCGCTTTTTCCGCATCTTCCTTTGATTCTTCTGCTTCATCGCGCGCTTTTTCCGCATCTTCCTTTGATTCTTCCGCTTCTCCTGCGCATGCATTTGCAACATCAACTGCCGTTTCCGCAAGAACTTGTGCAACTACAGCTGCGTCCTTCGCACCCACTGCACCCTCCTTTGCGGCTTTGGCATCGGCAAGTATATCTCCCGCTATTTCATTTTTAAGGGCTTCAAGCTGCTCTTCTGTAAAATCTTCAAAGAGAAAGGGATCTCCCTTCTCGCCCTTAAGGTAAGCAAGCCAATCAGCCTCACTTCCTTTAAAGCCATGCTTCACTGCGATACCATAGGCAGAAAGGAAATATCCTCTCCAAGGGTTGCCCAGGGCATTTTGATAACTGTTATTCATAAAGGCTCATATCCTCGCTTTCGTAAATATCTCCGTGGGTGTCTGCGGGGTTATAATTCTGCACGAACCACCGCTTGAACTCCGCAAAGCTGTCATTAAACATACCGATGGTGTTTGCGTACTTTTCATAATCTCCGTTATGCCAATCTATCATGGCAATGAGATAATCGGTATATATCCTATCGTGAGAAGACACAAGAAGTTCCACAAGCTCCACATTCTCGTCTTCCTCACTGTATTCGATAAGCTCCTCGGGGGCAAAAAGAAAGATATCTATCTGCACCATCTTCTCGACCTCCGAGAGCATCCTTATCTTTGCCGATATATCAAAAGCATTGGGCTTAACAGCATCGGCAAAGGCTATTGCTTCTCTTATCTTCATTTTTTCTCCTTAAGAAAAATCGGGGCAGGCGACATGAGCCGCCGCCCCGTAATAAGTTTTGATTTCAAAGCGCACTCTGCATTCTGCATTTTGCACTCTGCACTTCTTTATCCTCCGATGAGCTGCTTGCCGCCTGCAACACCGCCGATGGAGAAAGCTCTCCAATCGTTGAAGCCGGCTGTGAAGCGGGCGTCACCACTCCAAACGTTGTTGCCGTTTGCACGGTCGATAAAGCTGTCCATTTCAAGAGCCTGACGGTCAAACCATACAGCACCGAAATATTCATCGTTGTAATCCTTGTCAAAGAGCATCCAAGGCTTACTTCCTGCACTTATGTATTTGTTGAGATAAGACCAAACGATAACTCTCCATCTTCCGAAAAGGAAGTTGAAGCCGTTGTTTGCGGTCTCGGGGTCTTTGTCTGCGCCGATAACGGCGAAAACCTGCTTTTTAAGCTGATAATCGTTGGGGATAACGATGGTGCCGGGTGTAACATCGAGAAGCTCATCATTATCACCCATGAAATTCTGCATAGAGCATTCAGCAGCTGCAAGCGCATCCTCGCTGAATGCATCCGCAAACATATTGCACTGCTTGCTTCCGCTCACCTTTGAGGGATGGTCAAGTGCAAAGAGCTTCTTTTTGTCTGCCGCCGTGATATCAAAGGTGTGTCCGCGGAACTTGATCTTGTCACCGCCTGAAATTGCACCGCCGAGAACAGCCGCCGCAAACTGCTCGCGTGTTCTGTGGAAGCCGGTGATAAAATTTTGAGGCTTTTTCTTTAAATCAAGCATCTTCGAGTCCGAAATGATCTCCTTTGTAAGTGCAAAGGAATCCTTCCATGTAACATGCTCGAAGAATTTGGAAAAGCCTTCCTCCATGCCGTCAACAGGGAAATTACCACCCTCGCCAACAGGCTTGAAGCCGTCCATTGCGGTCATAGAACCGATCTTTTCACCGTAGTTTGAGGATTTCTGCATATTGAATATCTCGGGAATGATGCTCTTAGCCTCAAAAGCTTCACTGCGCTTTTCAAGGAACATCTTTACAGGCTCCTGGCATTTACCGAATATGGTGTTATTCAGTCCCGAGCTTTCGGAAAAAACAATATTTGCCATTTTTTAAGTCTCCTTTCTCTTAAATGAAGCGAACGCGGCAAAGCCAAGTGCCGTCCTCGCGTTTTTCCTTGTATGTCAGGGCAGCGTGACCGTCGGGGTCAGCTGTAACAGTGTCTGCGGTGTCCGTATTGATCTGCAGCTTTGCGCCGAGAGCGATAGCTGTAAGATCAGAAGGTGTCACCACCTCAAGCTCGATCTGAGGGTCAAGACGAACGGCGGGGATGATACCCGCTTCGTTTGCCTTACCTACAGCGAGATGCGTCGGAAGAGCAGTAGATGTCGGTTTGTCATAATAATCACCGTTAGGTTCAAGAACCATACCAACACCGCCGCTTCCCTCTCCCTCCATGGGGATATATTCGATACCTCTCGAAAGAGTGGTATCCATCTTGTGAATCAAAAACATTATGTAATACTTCCTTTCCTTGTTTTTACAAACAATCACTTGTTATTTTTGTTATAGTGGCGTGCGATCTCGGCGTCACTTGCCGAGGGATTGAGTAAACGGTACATATCAAGAGTATCCTTCGGAACGCTTACCGCACCGCCACTTCTCGCGGCAGTTCCAACAAGATGAGCCTTTCCCGCCGCCTTCTGTCTCTCCGCAGCTTTTGCCGCTTCGAGATTTCTTCTTGCAATAGCCTCGCCGTGAACAAATTTGTAAGCATCGAGAAGAGAATCATTGTGCTTTGTCACTCTGTCGTATATGGCAGAATAGCTCTCACTCTTCGCAAGATCCTCGATAGAGCGGATAGCAGGATCATATTTTGCGATCTCGGCAATATCCGCATCGATCTGCGCCTTTGCGCTCGCCTCTCTTGCCCTTGCCGCTTCTTCTCTCGCAGCCTTCACCTCGGGAAGGTCGGAAACATAAGCATCAAGCTCTTCGCGGCTTATGCCCGATTTTTTGAGTAAGTCGGTCTGCTTTTTTTCGGAAAGAGATGCTTTTGCGGCTCTGTATTCTTCGGCGGTGGTAATGGTCTTTCCGGTTTTGGGGTCTTTCATAGGACTTAATCGAAGAAGCTCCTCGATATCCTTTGCGGCTCGCTCCTCGGCTTCGGTCTTTGCCGCCGATATCTTGGCTTCAAGCTCCGCTTTGCGTCTTGCCGCCGCAAAACGAGCCCTCTCCTCGGGAGACTGAGCATTTTTCTCCTTCGAAGCGCCTGTATCGGTGCTCTCGGCTGTGTCCTCCGCTTGCTCGTCGTCATCATCTGCGCTGTCCGCTTCGTCCATCTCGTCATCATCCTCGTCAATTTCCTCTGCAGGGTCGGTGAGCTCCTGCTCTTCTCCACCTTCGGCATCATTATTCTCGATTTGCGGGGCGGTGAGCTCCGCATCTTCTGCACCTTCTTCTATATCGAGACCGAATGCCTCATAAAGATCTTTTTCGTTAATTTCCATTTGCTATTTCCTTTCTTTTTTGAGATTTTTCCGCTATCCTCGTGCGATTTTTTGTGAAATTTACTTGCCGCTGCGAAGATCCGTGCCGGTCTTAACCGTGCCCTTTCCCTTGCTGCCCTTTGAGCCGAGCGGAGCTTCAACCGTCTGCGAACCCTGGTTCTTTACCTGACCCGCATATGTCTTTTTCATAAATTCACCTCCCTTCTGAAATTTCGATTTAAATGCTACCGTTAAACAGGAATTTAGCGGCGAGTGAGAACGCAGTCAGATAGAAGTTTTGATCGACCTTTTTCAAAAGGTCGCGCTGCTCAAGCGCGCGTGCGCTTGCTGCCACCGCAGTGGCGGAACGCCTTTAGCGGCGCTTTCTTTTGCCAAGCTTTTCTTTGCGCCTTTAGCACCAAAGAAAAGCGGGCGAA
>CAYPKQ010000232.1:0-3783 GCA_964411355.1 uncultured Lachnospiraceae bacterium | reverse complement strand
GATTGGTCGTCGAGGCGGTTAATTCTTTTTATTATGATTATCTATGTAAGTCAAAAGTGCTATTAATAATCCTGCGAACAGGAACAACAGCTCCCAAATAACGAACATGAGCATCACCTCCCCTCTCCGGAATGCAAAAAGAATCTGCGTTCACGATTAAGGGAAGCAACCGCCATCGTATATGGCACTCTCCGGGTGTCTTGCGACACCGATAGTATTATAGCATATTTTCTTCTGATAGTCAATACAGAATGGGAGTATAATCGGCTTCTTCATTTTTTGAAATTTTATAAATTTTTGAAAATCAACTGCTCATTTATTCCATAATATAAACTTAAATGAGTTCATTCGATAAAAAGTTATTATAAATGCAAATCGCAGTCAAATATTGACTTTTTTTACAAAATCGGATAAAATAAACACGGTGGTGATCGAATGAAGCTTTTTGCGCCAAAATATTACAAAAAATTTTCCTGCATTGCAGACAAATGCAAGCATAGCTGCTGTGTTGGATGGGAGATAGATATTGATGCCGAAACGGCAGAAAAGTACACTTCTCTTGAAAAGGCATACGGGAAATATATAAAAGACAGCATTGATATGAGTGAGCCCCCTCATTTTGTTCTTGGAAAAGAAGAAAGATGCCCCCATCTTAATGAAAAAGGGCTTTGTAAAATAATCATCGAGCTTGGTGAAGAATATCTTTGCGAGATCTGCCGCGAGCATCCGCGGTTTTATAATGATTCACCTTTAGGTCGTGAAGTCGGGATCGGAATGGCTTGCGAGGAGGCTGCGAGAATCATACTTTCAAGCGATGAATATGATGTTATTGAAGAAATAGGGGATATTTACGGCGATTGCGATAAAAAAGTGCTTGATACCGCAAAAAAGCGAAAAGAAATTTTTGACACTCTCAAAATCAAAGAGCTTTCGTATGATGAAAAGCTACCGGCAATATATGATAAATTTGAAATTTCTCCAAATATTTTTGAGGATGAAAGATGGCATGAGCTGATTTCGTCTCTTGAATATCTTGACGAGAAGCATAAGGAGCTTTTTCTGCACTACTCTTCCCTCTTAAGCACTCCGAAAAAGATTGAAAAAGAGGCGCAGCGAGCTCTCGCATATTTCATTTACCGCCATTGTACAGCTACAAATGATGAAGAAGAATACCGCGCAGTTCTGGGATTTTGTCTTTTCCTTGAAAGACTTTTCGTTTCGGTAGTAAAGGCAAATAAAAACGATTCTCCCGTGATGCTTGCGAGAATGATTTCAGAAGAAATAGAATATTCCGAGGATAATACCGAAAGAATAATCAATAAGATATATTGGGGATAAACAGTAATTTAGTGAACGGTTGCTGCGAGTGCTGTCGGTTAAAGTTTTGATAAAACTTTAACCTTGCGTTCGCTCTCGCTCACCGATAAATTACTGTCTACAACACCAAAAATTATGAAAGGATGTGATTTTTGCTATGTCAATCGAAAGATATACAGAGCTTATCATTGATATAATAGAAGACCCGGAATACAGACCTTTGACGCCGAGTGATCTCATCATTTTTATGGACATTCCCGAGGAAAAAACGGAAACTGTCCGCTCCCTGATTGAGAAAATGGCAAGAGAGGGCAAAATTGCGCTGACAAAAAAAGGCAAGGTCGCATCTCTCGGCTCTGTTGGCATCGTCAGCGGCAGCTATAGAGGAACAACAAAGCATTTTGGCTTCGTTACTCCCGATAACGGCAGCGAGGATATTTTTATCCCTGCCGCAAAAACACTTTTCGCTCTTGACGGAGACCGTGTGCTTGTTAGAATAACAGAACACAGAAGCCGCAGCAAGCATTTTGATACGAGAAAGCTGAAAAGAGGCAAAGGCGGAAAGCTTGTGCCGATTCCCGATGAGAAAAGGCATGAGAAAGG
This sequence comes from uncultured Lachnospiraceae bacterium, assembly GCA_964411355.1. Classification (GTDB taxonomy): domain Bacteria; phylum Bacillota; class Clostridia; order Oscillospirales; family CAG-272; genus SIG710. The sequence continues at coordinate 1,863 of CAYPKQ010000232.1, read as the reverse complement.
TCCTGAGGGGGAGATCGTAAAGATAGCCGAACGATATCTTGCAAACAAAAATGTTGTTGGCGTTTATTACGAGATAGACGAAAAAAGGGGAAGAAAATACCACACGGTCGGCTGGGTCGAGCCGGACAGGAAAAAGCTCCCTTATTCTGTTTTTATTGATGCCCGTGCGGCAAGAGATGCGGGCATTTCGATTGGCGATAAGGTAGAAGCCAAGATAACAAAATTCCCCTCCGAGAGAGATGAGCTTTCGGGTGAGATAATTGCGAATTTCGGAGATTCGGAAACAAAAAGTGCAAATTATGCCGCAATTCTGGCTGAAAACGGCATTGAGACCGAATTTTCGGAGGAAGTTCTCGCAGAAGCGCAAAAAGCATCCGAGATGCCCATAAATACAGAGGGCAGACTTGATCTGCGTGATAAAATAATCTTCACCATCGACAGTGCCGATGCAAAAGATCTTGACGATGCAATTTCTCTTGAAAAGAACGGTGAAAATTACCGCCTCGGCGTGCATATTGCCGACGTTTCCGAATACGTTAAATTCGGCTCTGCCACCGATAAATGCGCCCTTTCCAGAGGAACGAGCGTTTATTTCACCGATAAGGTCATTCCAATGCTCCCAAAGAGCCTTTCAAACGGCTCCTGTTCCCTTGGCGGCGGTCTTGACCGCTATGCGCTCTCTGCTTTTATGACTCTTGATAGGAACGGAAAAATTCTTGAAACAGAGCTTGCGGAAACTGTGATACGCTCGAAGGTCAGAGGAGTTTACAGCGAAATAAATGACATTTTCGAGAATGGTAAAAGCTCGGAATATTCGCAAAAATATGCCGAGGTGCTTGACACACTTTCGGAAATGTATTCGCTTTATAAGATAATGAAGAAACGCTCGGAGGAGCGCGGTTCTGTTGAGCTTGATACGGAGGAAGCGGTAATTCTTCTGGGAAAGAACGGTGAACCGGTTGACATCGTGGCAAGGGAAAGAGGCGATGGCGAGAAGATGATAGAACAGTTTATGCTCTGCGCAAACGAGGGAGTTGCAACCTTCCTCACAAACCTATCTCTACCTTGCGTTTACCGAGTTCATGAACCACCTGCTCCCGAAAAGCTTGAGAGCTTTGCTTCCTTTGCCCTTGGAATAGGGCTTGATATTAAGCCTTTGAGGGCGAAAACTCTTTATCCTTCGGCATTTGCCGCTTTGCTTTGTGAAAGCCGCGAAAAGGGCATAAGCGCAGTGCTTTCGGGCGTTATGCTGCGTGCCATGATGAAGGCAAAATATTCCGCACAGCCCGCCCCCCATTTCGGTCTCGCCATTGACCTTTACTGCCATTTTACCTCTCCTATCCGCCGATATCCCGACCTTACGGTTCATAGAATCGTCAAATCCATGCTTCGTGGAGAGGCACATGGAACCAATCTTACCCGCCTTACTGCATTTGCAGGCGAAAGTGCTGCAAAATCCAGTGAAAACGAGCTTAAAGCACTTTCGGCAGAGAGGGAGATCGACGATCTTTATAAGACAATATTCATGGCGGATAAGGTGGGCGAGGAATTTGACGGAGTTATCAGCTCTGTCACATCCTTTGGACTTTTCGTTCAGCTCCCCAATACCATCGAGGGTCTTGTTCCCCTTGAGAGCATGGACGGAAGATTTACCTTTGACGAAAAGCATTTTACCCTTTCATTCGGAAGGACCGTATACCGCTTAGGTCAAGCGGTCAGAGTGAGAATCATAAACTCGGATATTCCGTCAAGAAGAATAAGTATGTCTTTGGTTTGAAAACAAACTAAACAGTAATTTATCGAACAGGCGATAACGAATTTTTGTAGGGGACGTCGAGGTCGCCGTCCCCTACAGATTTGCGT
>CAYPKQ010000231.1:0-3791 GCA_964411355.1 uncultured Lachnospiraceae bacterium | reverse complement strand
TCCCCTACAGATCAGCTCATTTTTTTAATCGGTATCCTACAGTTCGATAAATTACCGTTTATATGCAAAAGAGGCTGAATGAATCAGCCTCTTTGGTTATATATCCGAGCTTTTTTTGAATCTGATATAAAGTCTCAGCAGAGCCCTGCCATCAAATGGAATGAGGGGGTAGAGATATGACCTTTTTCCGTTGACGGTCTTATTTGTGGCTATGAGAATGATCGCCAGAATTATTCCTGCGGCAAAGCCGTAGAAATTGAAAAGCGCAGTGAGTATCAAAACTATTATGCGCAAAAATTTGAAGGCATATCCAAGCTCATAGCTGGTCTGGGTAAAGGTGGCAATGGAGACATAAGCCATATAGAGAATGACCTCGGGAATAAGCCAACCGATACCTACCGCAAAATCACCCAAAATAAGTCCCCCGACAATCGAGAGTGAATTTGAAAGCATACTTGGAGTATTCATCGAAGCAAGCTTTAAGCCATCCAAGATAAATTCAACAAGCAAAAGCTGGGCAATTATCGGTATCTTTGCCTGCGAAGCCGGCAGAACGAAAAGAAGCCAATCGGGGACAATGGACGGATTTTTGATAAAAAGATACCATATAGGAATAAGAAAAAGCGTTGACCAGAAAACAATATGGCGCACAAGGCGCAGATAGCTTCCGGTGAGAGGCGGAAAATAAAAATCGTTTGTTTCCTGCATGAAATCAAAAATCGAGGTGGGCAATATCATCGCCTCGGGCGAATTATCGCAGAGCAGAATTATGCTCCCTTCAAGAAGCTGTGCCGAGGCAACATCGGGTCTTTCGGTATTTCGTATCTTAGGAAATGGATTGAACCAGCCTTGCTTGATGAGACATTCCGCAAGAGATTGGTGTCCCAGTGAAAGTGCTTCTGTTTTTATATTTTTCAGCTTTTCCTTTAAAAAATCAACGTATTTTTCATCGGCTTTTCCGTCTATATAACAAACAACTACATCTGTTCTTGAGCTTGTACCAACGCTTACATATGACATTGTAAGTGCCGTGTCTCTTATTCTGCGGCGGATAAGTGCCGTATTTGAGATAAGAGTTTCAACAAAACCGTCTCTTGAGCCTCGCATAACTCGGTCATTTTCCGGCTCATCGGTTTCTCTTGCGGGATATGAACGGGAATCTATAAGGATCGCCTTATCCTCAAAGCCGCTTCCTATCATAAGAGTTGCACCGCTGAGCACCATGCCTATCATGGTGTCAAGCTCCTCACAGACCTCGGCTTCAACATATGGAAGATTGGTTTTGAGAAATTCATCAGCGCAGGCAGGTGAAGGCTCTCCGATGGTTTTGAGAGAAACGAAATGGGTCATCAGCTTTCCCATAACGGTGTCCTTAACAAAGCCATCAATATAGTATAGCGTCAGCTCATCACTGCCGATCTTCATAATTTTTTTCAGTATATCAAAGCTTTCCTCTGTGCGCAGAGCTTTATCAAGATATGCAACGTTTTCCCTATAAAATTTACTTAGCCTTCGCATATGTTTTATACCTCACAAATATTAATTATGCTGTTATTCTTTACCGAAAATATCATTTTAATACCAAAAAAAGCGGTATATTTGTCCTTTGGGCTTAATAAATTTAAATAGGTACTTTACGAAAAGTCAGAAAGGTGGTATAATTTATGAAGAAAATCTTTTTTGCCTTGCTTTTGATCGCTTTAAGTGTCCCTCTTTTGATATCGGTGTCTGCTGCCGAGAGCGGAGCGGTATCCCACGGACTTGCGGTGCTTGCGAGAGGAACGGATATGGCAAAAACGGCTCTCGTCGGAAAGGATATTTCCTTAACTCGCGAGGATTTTTGCAGAGCACTTAATCTAAAAAGCGTTGAAAAACTTTCAATCGTAAGCATACCCGCTCCCGAGGACGGAAGTCTTATGGTGGGAAGGACAGCTATCACAAACGGTCAGGAGATATCCGGCGGTAATATAGATCTTTTGACATTTGTGCCAAATTCGCCCCAGGTGAAGCAAAGCTCATTTGAGTTTTCCGTCTCCGAGGGTTATTCCATAAAATGCAATCTTTATTTTGTGGAAAAAACGAATTACAGTCCCACAGTAAGCCTCGCAAGTGAAAATTCTCTTGTGGCAAGCACTCATGATATGGTATCGAAAATGGGTAAGCTCAGTGCATATGATCCGGAAGGAGATGCATTTGTTTATGAGATCGTTTCCTATCCCGAAAACGGCTCTGTACTAATGCTTGACAGAGCAGAAGGCAGATATGTTTACACTCCCCGTGACGGCTTTTCGGGAAGTGACAGCTTTACTTATGTTGCAAGAGATATTTACGGTAATTACTCATCATCTGCCACAGTAAATGTTGATGTAAAGGTGCGTCGCTCGTCTGCAACCTTCGGTGATATCGACGATTGCAATATATATAATGCGGCACTTACCATGGCAGAAAATGGACTTATGACGGGAGCTGAGATCGATGGAGTTATCTATTTTACCCCCGATCAGGGCATTTCAAGGGCTGAGTTTCTTGCGCTTGCCATGAAGTCGGCGGGAATTAAAGATCCCGGCAAGCTTACCGAGACCGTTTTTGCCGATGACAGCGATATTCCGGGTGAATATAAGGGATATGTTGCCTCGGCTTACGAGCTTGGATTTATAAGCGGCACGGAGATGGAGGGCGATCTTTGCTTTATGCCAAATTCGGGAATAACAAGAGCTGAAGCTGCAGTTATGCTGAAATCGATCCTCGGAGCTGATGCAGTAAAGGAAAAGGAAGTCATATTGCCCGTATTTGCAGACAGCAGTGAGCTTCCCTTCTGGGCAAGCGATGCTATTTACAGCATGAATTCACTTGGAGTTTTCCACATGATAGAGGGCTATGCGGCGCCAAGCGCACTTGTCACCCGCGGCGATGCGGCACAAATGCTTGAAGCGGTGATAAATTTATTTGAATAAAGGAAAAAACAAAATGGAAATGACTAAAAAAGAGATAGAAAAGAAATTTCTCATAAAATACCCCTCAGAGGAGCTGCTTTCACTTATCGATAAAACAAAGAGAAGCAGGATAATCCAGACTTATCTGATCTCCCGGGAGGGGATCACCGCAAGGGTGCGCATGAGGAAATATTCGGATAGGGTAAAATATACCAAGACCGAAAAAAAGAGGATCAGCCTTATGAGCTGCTTTGAGGACGAGAGGGAGCTTTGCGAAGAAGAATATAGAAAAGAGCTTGAGAATGCAGATCCAAAAAGAAACGTAATTGAAAAGGAACGGCTTTTGATTGATTTTGGCGGTCACACCTTTGAAATTGACCTTTATCCCTTTTGGAATGACAGGGCAATAATGGAGGTCGAGCTGTCGGCAGAGGATGAAGCATTTGAAATACCGCCCGCACTTGACATCATAAAGGACGTTACGGAGGATAAGCGTTATAAAAACGCAAGACTTGCTATAGAAATCCCATATGATGAAATATGATAAAATAAATGCTGTCGGCTCAAATTCGAATTTGAGCCGACAGCGTTTTCGTTTTTTAAGTTCCAGAATTCATTTTGAGATATGCGTTGATAAATCCGTCGATCTCACCATCCATAACAGCATCGATATTGCCGTTTTCAAAGCCTGTTCTTGTGTCCTTTGCAAGAGTATAGGGCATGAAAACATAAGAACGTATCTGTGCGCCCCACTCGATATTGGTCTTGTTGCCCTGAATATCCTCGATGCGCTCCAAATTTTCTCTTATCTTTATCTCCATCAGCTTACTTTTCAGCATTTTCATTGCCGTTTCCTTA
>CAYPKQ010000230.1:0-3792 GCA_964411355.1 uncultured Lachnospiraceae bacterium | reverse complement strand
GACGGAGATTTTAGAAGTGATGAGGTAAAGGCTTTAAGAGATGAGGCTGACATAATTGTTACAAATCCACCGTTTTCTTTGTACAGGGATTTTGTTGATTGGCTTTTTGAAAAAGAAAATAAGTTCATAATTATAGGAAACAAAAATAGTGTTACATACAAAGAAGTATTTCCTTTGATTATGCACAACAAAATGTGGTCTGGTAGGACAGGCTGGGGTGGTGGAATGTGGTTTGAAACCAAAAATCCCGCCGATGTTGATAAGGTTGTCAATGGAATAAATATGAAAAATGTTTCTTCTGTATGGTTTTCAAACATTGAACACGGAAAGCGACACGAACCTTTATCTCTTATGACAATGGCAGATAATGTAAAGTTCAGCAAACACAAGGAAGTGAGAGACAAGGGATATAGCCATTACGATAATTATGACGGAATAGAAGTTCCATTTACGGATGCTATCCCAAGTGATTATGACGGAATAATGGGCGTTCCGATTAGTTTTTTAGAAAAATATTGCCCAGAACAATTTGAAATATTGGGTATGTGCGAAAATCTTGACTTGTATGGACTAAAAACAAAAGTATATACAACTCAAGAGTGTCAAGATAGGTATTTTGAATTGTTTGGAAAAAAAGGTACTTATGATTTGAACGCCGCAGGAGTTGTTGATGGTATTAAAGTATATCAACGAATCCTAATTAGAAAGAGGGGGCAGGAATGATTACCACATTAGTAACCGACATAACAGTTGAGGACATATGCAAAGGCTTTGTATATAACGAGTATGAGGGCAGAGGCTTGTTCGGGCTTTCCGGAAAACTTGTTATTCAGCCGGAATATCAGCGCAACTATATCTATGCTGACGGAAAAAAGGATGTTGCGGTTATTGATTCTATTCTCAAAGGCTACCCTCTGGGCCTTATATATTTCAACACAACTCCCGAGGGCAAATATGAAGTGCTTGACGGTCAGCAGCGTATCACCAGCTTTGGTAGATATGTTACAGGAAAATTCGCAATAACTGATACAAACGGTATTCCGAGATATTTCAGCGGTCTTGCCGAGGATCTTCAAAAGAAGATAATGGAAACAAAGCTAACAATTTATATTTGCGATGGTGCTGAAAGCGAGATCAAAGAATGGTTCAAGACTATCAATATCGCAGGAATACCCCTTAATGAGCAAGAGCTTTCGAACGCTATCCATTCGGGACCCTTTGTTACCAAAGCAAAAGAGGAGTTCTCGAACAGCCAAAACGCCAATATCCAGAAATGGAGTGCGTACATATCGGGTAATGTTATCAGACAAGATTATCTTCGTACTGCTCTTGATTGGGTGAGCAAGGGTAATATTGATGACTATATGAGTCGTCACAGATTTGATGATAACATCAACGAAATTAAAGCATATTTCAATAGCGTTATTGATTGGGCTTCAAGTGTTTTCAGTGATGTTGAAAGCGAAATGCGTGGTTTACCTTGGGGTGAATTTTATGAAAAATATCATTCTGTTGCTTATGATCCTCAAGTCGTTTCGGATAAGCTTAAAGAGCTTTATTCAGATTTTTATGTGAAAAATAAAAAGGGAGTTTACGAATATATTTTAGGCGGCTGTGTTGATACAAAGCTTCTCGATATCCGTATATTTGACGAGCCGACGAAAAAGACTGTTTATACACGCCAGACAGAAAAAGCAAAGAACAGTAATGTATCAAATTGTCCTCTTTGTGCTCTCGGCAATGATAATAATAAAAACCGTATTTGGAAATTGACTGAAATGGATGCAGACCATGTTACTGCTTGGAGCAATGGCGGCTCTACCGATATAACCAACTGTCAAATGCTTTGCAAAACTCATAATAGAGCAAAGGGGAATAAATGATTTTTCTGCTGTTTTTCAATTTAGGAGATTTTTATGATAAAAGACGTACTTTTGATATTCAAAACGCATCTTGACATCGGTTTTACCGATCTTGCGGAGAATGTAACAAAAAAATATCTTGAAAGTTATATTCCAAATGCTATAAAAATGGCTTATAAACAAAAGGACACCGATTGTCCTTTTATTTGGACAACCGGCTCTTGGCTTATAAATCTTGCGCTGAAGCAGGATGATGGCAGCCTTGAAAAGGCGATTCGGGATGGGCTGATAAAATGGCACGGTTTTCCTTTTACATCCCATACCGAATATATGAACCCGGAAATGCTTGAATATTGCCTATCAATTTCAAAAGAACTTGACGAGCGATTTGGCAGAAAGACGATTGCCGCCAAAATGTCGGACGTTCCGGGGCATACCATTGGCATGGTACCTTATCTTGCCGATGCTGAGATTGAGCTTTTACATATTGGCGTGAATCCCGCGACTCCTGTTCCGAATGTTCCCGAGGTCTTTACCTGGAAATGCGGTGACAAGAGTATAAACGTCATGTATAATGGCGGCGGCTACGGAAAATGCTTTGAATTTGAAGATTTCGCCGTTTCATTCTGTGTTACGGGGGATAATCTTGGTGCGCAGAGCAGTGAAGAGCTTGAAAAATTATATGATGATTTCAGAAAGCAATACCCCGGTGCGGTTGTTCGGGCTGCCACGCTTGATGATGTGGCTTTGAAGCTTCGTGGGAAGAAGCTTCCTGTAATTGAAAGTGAGATAGGTGACAACTGGATTCACGGTGTTGGTACAGACCCCACCAAAACAAGGCTTTACAGAGCGATCTTGCGCAGTGGTAAGCGTCTTTCCGACTATGATCTCGACGAAAATCTTATGCTTGTTGCCGAGCACACTTGGGGTATGGATCAAAAGACTCATTTTGATAATTACAAGTCGTATTTCCTCCATGAGCTTGAGGGGGCAGAGGGCAAGGAGCATTTTGAGGCTTCTTGGGCAGAGCAGAGAGAATATGTTTTTGAGGCTTCAAGGCGAATGGGCATTGATCTTACCGAGGAGATGTCGGTGGAGATTCCCAATATAGAGGGGGCAAAAAAATGCGATCAGAAGCCGGGGATGAGAGTTTTCTATCAGCTTTTTGACAGAGAAGATTATGCAAGATATAAGAAGGATTATCTTCAGATAGACATGGAGTGGGCAGATTATGACTTCTTGAAGGTTGGTTTGCCCGAGTATGAGGGTGGAATTTTTGAAGCGAAGCTCAGCGAGGCTTATGAGAAAGGTGAGCAGAGAATTTTCAGACTCGAATTTGACGAAGAGATAACAAAAATGTGCGGACTGCCGATGATATACGTGCTCGAGGAGAATGGGCAGTATGAGGTGAGATGGTTTGGCAAGAAAAACAACCGTTTGCCTGAGGCTTTTTGGGTTAAATTTGATGGATTGTGCGAAGATTGGGAGCTTCTCAAAATGGGCAAGTGGATAGAGCCGGATGATTGCATTGGAATGAAGAATCTTCATTGTGTTTTCGGTGCAAGGAACGGTGAATATGAGATTGAAAATCTCGATGCGCCTCTTGCCGCTCCATTTGGTCCTCGAATGCTTACTTGGGATCAAGAGAACGGTTCTGAAGATCTTTATTTCAATCTTTATAACAACATTTGGAATACAAATTTCCCGATGTGGTTCTCGGATGATGCAAAATTCAGATTTATGGTAAGAAGAGTTATGCATGGCAGTGCAACGCCACGCTGACGTGTGACATCCTAAAGGAGTAAAGCAGAGAATTAGCTACAAGCGGTTTGTGGTGTTTTTTCTACGGGATATGAACATTAGTTGTTTATTTTTATCGCCTCATGCCGGCGGGGCAGTCACTTTGGCACGCCCCAAAGTGACCAAAACG
>CAYPKQ010000229.1:0-3793 GCA_964411355.1 uncultured Lachnospiraceae bacterium | reverse complement strand
CTGCCCCGCCGGCATTAGGCGCTAAACAGTAAGTAACTTCTTCTCAGATAAACAAATAATGTGAATAATCCGTAGTGAAATCAGTCTAAATCGTTTCTAAATCCTTCACACAGGATGACGAATGGAGACGGTAGCGGTATTATGCTGTGGCGAATCAAAATAATCACATATTTTTCAAAATGATGCTATTTTGTCCATAATCCAAATTATGCATTTGAGTATTCATTTTCAAAATATTATCCTTGTATTTGGCATCATTAACAGAAATAAATGTAATTAACTCTTGCATAATCGGGGAAAGTATATTATAATATATACATCTAACAGAAAGGTAATAAATTACGAAATGGCATTTGATGCAGGTATGCTCGCCTCGGTGATCTCCGAGATAAAAAAGGAAGCCCTTGGCGCAAAAATAGAAAAAATACACCAGCCCGAGAAGGATCAGATAGTTATACTTATACGTAGCATTTCGGGCGGAAAAAAGCTGCTTATAGATGCAGGTGCAAATAATCCGAGAGTAGGTTTTTCATATACATCAAAGGAAAATCCCATGTCGCCCCCTATGTTTTGTATGCTTCTTCGCAAGCATCTTACAGGTGCGAGATTGACCGAGCTTATTCAGCCCGATTTTGAAAGAGTTGTGATCCTCATTTTCGACACATATGATGAAATGGGTTTTCCATGCAAAAGAAAGCTTATTTGTGAGATAATGGGCAAATACAGTAATTTGGTATTTACCGATGAGGAAGGGAAAATAATCGCACTTCTTAAAACCGTAGATTTCACAACAAGCTCTCGCCGTCAATTGCTTCCGGGAATGAGATACGAAATGCCGCCAAAGCAGGAAAAAGCAAATCCCCTTGAAGCAACCTATGAGAGCTTTTCGGAAGAATATGAAAAAATGCCCAAGGAAAAAAGTGCGGATAAATTTATCACCTCGGTTTATCTCGGAATATCATCCGCACTTGCCCGTGAAATTGCTTTTAGAGCCACAAGGCATACAGACACACCTCTTATATACTGCACAGCAGACGAGCTTTGGAAGAGCTTTTCTGCCGTTATGGATATGGTACGCAGTGGTGAATATTCCCCAACCATGATAAGCGACGAGGGCGGAAAGCCAATTGAATACAGCTTTTGCGATCTTGCACACTACGGATCTTCTATGCAAAAAAAGAGCTTCGATACTCTCGGAGAGCTTCTTGATGCTTTTTATGACGGCAGAGACCGTGAAATGCGCATCCGTCAGCGTGCGGCAGATATTCTCCATCTGCTGACCAATGCAGAAGCACGACTTATTAAGAAACTCGGTGCACAAGAGGAGGAGCTGGCTGATTGCGAGCTTGGCGAAGAATACAAGGCAAACGGCGACCTTATAACAGCCAATCTTTATATGCTTAAAAGGGGTATGAAAAAGGTAAGCCTTACCGATTATTCAAAAATGAAGGATGACGGAAGCTTTGAGGAAGTGGAGATAGAGCTTGACGAGCGTCTTTCCCCCCCCGCTAATGCACAAAGGTTTTATAAAAAGTATAACAAGGCAAAAAATGCCAAAATAGAGCTTGCAAAGCAAATAGATATTGCAAAGGCAGAGCTTGAATATATTTATACCGTTTTTGATTCGCTTACAAAGGCAGAAAGTGCCTCGGATCTTGCCGAGATAAGAGCGGAGCTTTATTCCTCGGGATATGCTTCAAGGATGAAAGGCTACAGTTCACCTAAAAAAATAGCTCCTTCTTATCTAAAATTCAAGACAAGCGAAGGATATACTGTGCTTTGCGGTAAAAACAATATTCAAAATGAGTATATAACCCACCGTCTTGCGGAAAAAAACGACTATTGGTTTCATGCAAAGGGTGTACCGGGATCTCATGTTCTTCTTGTGTGTGATGGAGAAGAGCCGGAGGGAATCAGCTTTACCGAGGCCGCAGAAATCGCCGCTCATTATTCGAAGCATCAGGGTGGGCAGAATGTTGAAGTGGATTATACATTTGCAAGGAATGTAAAAAAGGCCGGAAGTGGCAAGCCGGGACTTGTTATCTACCACACAAACTGGTCAGCGATAGTGACTCCCGATGCCGAAAAGATTGCAAAAATGAAGATAAATTAAAATTTTGATTTTCATAAAACAAGAGAGGTGCAGAGTCAACTGCTTTTGGGAAAGACAGTTGTTTTTGCACCTCTTTTTAATTTGTCTCTTATATCGCCCTTATAAATGATAATATTTTTACGCTCGCCATATTAATTTGTATTGTTGAACAAAAAAAGTTATATTTGCGAATGAAAAAATATTTTACAATAACTGAAAAACCATTTATATAGATTTCTCGCATAGTTTAGCAAGATAATGTATTCCATTGTGACCAATATTACCGCTACATGCTCCCCTTTACATACGAGGGAAGGCTTGCAGCAAAATCCGGCTTTATTTACAGTTTAAAGGTTTTTATAGCCTTAATTGCAGAGCCGTTTTCATATTCCGAAACTTCACCGAGGGCAAAAAATTCACCGTTTTCGGAGCAAATACGAACTTTTGTTCCATTATCAAAATTGGTTTTTATCTTCTTTTGATAAATTTCGCAGCCGCTTCTGCAGAGCTTTTCGTAAAAAACGGGCAATCTAATGGCATCAAGTGTCCTGAAAAGTGATTCTGTGGAGATGAGCTTGCTTTTAAGCATTTCCTCGTCCATTTCTTTCAGTTCATCAACTGTAAAGCTATCCGAAATAGGAAAACCTCCCGTTTCTGTGCGGCAAAGCACCTTCATGATGCCGCCGCAACCGAGCTTTTCTCCGATGTCGCAGCAAAGAGTTCTGATATATGTGCCGCTGGAGCAATGTACTGAGATTTTATAATCCTTTTCGCTGATTTTTTCACATTCAATGGAATAGATCTCAATTGGGCGCGGTTTTCTTTCGATTTCTTCGCCTCGTCTTGCAATGTCGACAAGCTTTTTTCCGTCCACCTTCAATGCGCTGTACATGGGCGGTATCTGCTCGCTCTTACCAATAAAGCTTCTTACTGCGGAGAAAACTTCATCCTTGCTTGGTAATTCATCCCTGTATTCGGATATTATTTTTCCGGTTATATCTTCTGTGTCGGTGGTGATGCCCAGGTGAAGGATCGCTTCGTATTTTTTTTCGTCACCGACAAGATATTCGGCAGCCTTTGCGGCTCTTCCTATAAGCACAACAAGCACTCCCGTTGCCATAGGGTCGAGAGTTCCGGTATGACCGACCTTTTTTGTGTGATACAGCTTTCTTACCATATTAACAATGTCATGAGAGGTAGGCCCTGCGTGCTTGTTTACTATAAGAACGCCGTCGGGCTCAAAAAATTCGCTCATATTATGATATCCTCAAGTTTTCTTTTCGGAACGTGATGAACACCGTCTCCGTCTCTGTAGTAGGGCGCATCTATTTCATCTGAATCATGGAGAATTACCTTTTCATCCGGCTTTCCAAGTGCCAAGATCAGCGCGGGAATGTATTTTTCGTCAATTGAAAGCGTCTCTCTTACCTTTTCCGCATTGAATGCTCCAAGCATACATCCTCCAAGCCCCATCTCGGCAGCGGAGAGCATGATGGTCTGCGCCGCAATGCCGATGTCAACACCGAGAAAACGGTTCTTATCATGGGTGGAAATATCGCTGTCGGTGCAAATTATTATGTAAGCCGATGGTTCATGCCCTTCAGGCGGCAGAACAAGCGGACGAAGTGCGCCTGCCCAGGCGGTGAGAGGGAAGAGCTTTGCCAGATCCTCCTCTTTATAGCAGAGTTTATATTTGAGCGG